>JBCCDR010000343.1:0-3355 GCA_039030675.1 Pseudomonadota bacterium
CCAACTCGTCAATCGGTACGTACGCCAATTCCAAGCGCGAGCGAACTGTCCGCTTCGTCTCCGTTGAAGTCTTCGATGCCTCGCAGCTCATCGCCTTTTATGGCGGCGGCATGGATACTTTGGTGCCGCACTATCTGGAGCAATCCATGGCCGCCTTTGCAGCGCAACAAGACAAATGGCGCCAAATGATGACAGGCGGCATGGGCGCCAATCCGGGTCTGGCCGCGCTTGAAGATTTAACGCGCAACAACCTGGCCATGTTTGACCAAGCAGCGAAAATGTGGACCGGCGGCATGGCCCCGTCTGCACCAACGCAGGGAACAGAAGAGGCAAGCGGCGACCTCGCCGCCATGCGCGAACAAATGGCCGCCATGCAGCGCCAACTCGATAAGCTGGCTGACAAGGGCTAGTTGAATTGGAACTTAGGCTTCGGTGATGAAGCCTCGGTCCCGCAGCCAAACCAGGATCTGATCTGCCGCCTCTTCTGCCGATTGCTCAACCGTGTTGATGCTGATCTCCGGCGTTTTGGGCGGCTCGTAAGGGCTGTCGATGCCGGTGAAGTTCTTAATCTCACCAGCGCGCGCTTTCTTATAAAGCCCTTTCACATCACGCTCTTCTGCAACGGCGAGCGGCGTGTCCACATGGATCTCGATGAACTCGCCCTCTTCCATCATGGAGCGCGCCATGCGCCGCTCTGAGCGGAAGGGAGAGATGAAGCTCACTAGGGTAATGAGCCCCGCATCAGCCATGAGCTTAGAGACTTCTGAGACGCGGCGGATGTTCTCCACCCGGTCAGCATCCGTGAAGCCCAGATCGCGGCTGAGACCGTGGCGCACGTTATCGCCATCCAGCAGATAAGTGTGCCGGCCAAGCGCCACGAGCTTTTTCTGCAGCGCATTGGCGATGGTGGATTTGCCGGACCCTGACAGTCCAGTGAACCAAAGCACCGCCGGCTTCTGGCCCTTCTGGTCAGCATGGACCGTGCGGTCGATATCCAGCGCTTGCCAATGGATGTTGGAGGCGCGGCGCAGGGCGAAATCGATGAGGCCAACGCCCACCGTGTCGTTGCTCAAGCGGTCAATCAAAATGAAGCCGCCTGTCTCGCGCGCTTCATCATAGGCGTCATAGGCGATGCGCTGGTCCAAAGACAGCGTGCACACGCCAATCTCATTGAGGCCAAGCGTCTTGGCCGGGCGCTCCTCAAGCGTATTCACATCAATGCTGTGCTTGGGCGCATTCACAGTGGCTGTAACGGATTTGGCGCCAATCTTAAGAACATATTTGCGGCCAGGCAGCATGGCTTGGTCGCTCATCCACAGGAGGCGCGCTTGGAACTGGTCAGACACCTCCGCAGGGCTGCCCGCTGCGCACAGCACGTCGCCGCGTGAGCAATCAATCTCATCATTGAGCGTGATGGTGACGGACTGGCCGTGCACACCGGCATCCAAGGTGCCGTCCATGGTGACAATTTCTTTCACGGTCGACTGCCGGCCGGAGGGCATGACCTTGACGCTATCGCCAGGGCGCACAACACCCGAGGCGATTTGGCCGGAGAAGCCGCGGAAATTCAGGTTGGGACGGTTGACCCACTGGACCGGCATGCGGAACGGACGGCCAGCGCGGTCATCTTCCACATTCACCGCTTCCAGATAGGGCATCAGCATGGGCCCGTCATACCAATCGGTGTTACCGGCCGGGCTTAAGATATTATCGCCGGCCAGCGCTGAGATCGGGATGGGCTGGATGTTGAGGTCGCCGCGCAGGTCTTTGGCGAAATCCATAAAGTCAGCCACGATGGCGTCATAGACACTCTGGTCATAGTCCACCAAGTCCATCTTATTGACGGCCAGGACGATGTTCTTGATGCCCAGCGAGGAGACGATGAACGCATGGCGGCGCGTTTGCACCAGCACGCCCCGGCGCGCGTCGATGAGCAGGATGGCCACGTCGGCTGTGGACGCGCCGGTCGCCATATTGCGGGTGTACTGCTCATGGCCAGGCGTATCCGCGACGATGAATTTGCGCTTTTCGGTCGTGAAGAACCGGTAAGCCACATCGATGGTGATGCCTTGTTCGCGCTCAGCGGCCAGCCCATCCACCAGCAGGGCGAAGTCAATATTCTCGCCTTGGGTGCCGACCTTCTTCGAATCGCGTTCAAGCGCTTCCATCTGGTCGGCAAAGATCATTTTGGAATCGTAGAGCAGCCGCCCAATCAGCGTGGACTTGCCATCATCAACAGAGCCGCAGGTGATGAAGCGCAGCATGCTCTTTTGTTGGTGCTGGTTTAGGTAGCCTTCAATGTCTTCCGCGACCAGCGCGTCGGTCTGATAGACAGTGTCTTCCATGGGAGCGTCGGTCATTAGAAATAGCCCTCTTGCTTCTTGGCTTCCATGGAGGCGGCCTCGCCTTTGTCGATAGCGCGGCCTTGGCGCTCAGAGCCGGTCGCCAGAAGCATCTCTTGAATAATGCGGGTCAAATCGCTGGCATCGCTTTCCACCGCGCCCGTCAGCGGGTAGCAGCCCAGCGTGCGGAAGCGGATATCGCGTTCGACGACCTCATCGCCTTCTTCAAAACGGAAGCGCTCGTCATCCACCATGAGGAGCAGGCCATCGCGCTCGACCGTCGGGCGCTTGGCGGCGCGATATAGCGGAACAATGGCGATGTCTTCTTTCAAGATGTATTGCCAGATATCCAGCTCCGTCCAATTGGACAGCGGGAAGACGCGGATGCTCTCGCCCTTGTTTTTCTTCGCGTTATAAATGTTCCACAGCTCGGGGCGCTGGTTCTTCGGGTCCCAGCGGTGGCTGGCTGTGCGGAAGGAGAAGACCCGCTCTTTCGCCCGGGCCTTTTCCTCATCCCGGCGCCCGCCGCCAAAGGCAGCGTCAAAGCCATGTTTGGTGAGTGCTTGTTTCAGCGGATCGGTCAGCATGGTCTGCGAATAAAGCGCTGAACCGGTGTCAAACGGATTGATGCCCTGCGCATCGGCTTCTTCATTCTGTGCAACAATCAGCTCAAGGCCATACTCTTTCACGGTTTTGTCGCGGTGATTGAGCAAGTCCTGAAAGTCCCAGCCAGACGCGATGTGCAGGAAGGGAAAGGGCGGCGGGGAGGGATAAAACGCCTTGCGCGCCAGATGCAGCATGACTGAGCTGTCCTTACCGACAGAGTACAGCATCACCGGATTGCTGGCCTCAGCCACCACCTCGCGCATGATGTGAATGCTCTCCGCTTCCAGGCGGTCGAGGTGCGTGAGAGAGGGAAGGTCCGACATGTGGCACGTCCAATTCTTGACAGAGCAGCTTTTTTGCGCTGCGGTATGTACGCTATCTAAGGGGTTATGCCAGCGCTTTAACGC
>JBCCDR010000344.1:0-3334 GCA_039030675.1 Pseudomonadota bacterium
CAATTTGAAACAGGGCATCCAGCAGGTCTTCCAAAATGGTTTGGCGCTGCTCAAACATGCCGCCCAGCTGCTTTGCGTAGGCCTCAAAACCCAGCGTGGATTGACGGGCCAGGTTAAAGACCCGGCTGACATTGCGCTCTTCGGCCGGGTCGACTTTAAAGAGACGGCGGAAAGCGATGACCTCTTCGTCAGTCACCACACCATCGGCCTTGGCCATCTTCGCAGCCAGCGCGATAACGCCAATAGTAAAAGCGACCTGCGCGCTTTCCTGCGGCTCCGGGCCACCTGCTTCATAGGGCACAAGGTCTCGGCTGGTGCCCGCGTCAACCACATGGCCCAGCGCGCCGCCAATCAGCGCGCCCAAAGGGCCGCCGATGGCAAAGCCGATGCCGGCTCCTAAGATTTTGCCCCAAATGGACATGCGCTCGACAGCACCCTTTCCCTGCGATAGGTACGACCCATGGCGGCTTTGTTCAGCACACCCATGGCGAAATGACGGCCAGGTCACAAACACACGAGCATATCACAAAAGATGGCCAGCACGGTTCCGGCGGTTGGCGCTTTTGGATCGATCGTGGCGGCACCTTTACAGATGTGATCGCCGCGGCGCCAGATGGCACGCTCACCGTGCTTAAACTTCTATCAGACAATCCGCATCACTACGGCGATGCCGCCTCACACGCCATTGACCAGATGATGCCCAAGGGCGCAAGGCTTGAAGAGGTCCGTCTCGGCACCACCGTCGCAACGAATGCGCTGCTTGAACGCCGCGGCGCGCGCACGGCTTTGCTGGTCACCAAAGGGCTGCGCGATGTGTTGGAAATCGGCACTCAGCACCGGCCAGACCTGTTTGCCTTAAACGTCCAGCGCGCTGCGCCGCTGTATGAAGCTGTGTACGAGATCCCTGAACGGATGAGCGTGGAGGGCGAGGTTTTGTTGCCGCTCGACGACGAGGCGGTGCACGATGCTTGCCAGAAAGCACGCGGTGCAGGCATCGAGGCGCTGAGCATTTGCTTCCTGCATGGCCTCCGGCATACCCACCATGAGACACAAGCATTGGCCATTGCTGCGGACTATGATTTCGCCTCCGTCGTGGCAAGCCATCAGGCAAGCGCGCGCCACAAGCTGGTTGCGCGCGGACAGACGGCCGTCGCGGATGCCTATCTCTCACCCGTCCTGCGCCACTATGTCGATCAGGTCACAGCCAACCTGCCGGCAAACGCCCTTTACTTTATGAAGTCCGACGGCGGCGTGTGTGAAGCAGCGCAATTGCGCGGCAAAGATGCTGTTTTGTCAGGCCCCGCTGGGGGCATTGTCGGCGCCGTAGAAGCTGCGAAGGCCAATGGCATCCACAAAGTCATCGCCTTTGATATGGGCGGCACCAGCACCGACGTGGCGCACTATGACGGCGCCTATGAAACCGCCGACATGCCCACAATTGCAGACATTCGGCTGGATGTGTCCATGCTGGACATCCACACTGTGGCATCAGGCGGAGGCTCAATTCTAAAATATCAGGACGGTCGTTTCCAAGTGGGCCCACAGTCAGCAGGCGCCCAGCCAGGCCCAGCGGCCTATGGGATGGGCGGGCCACTGACCATCACGGACTGCCATGTGCTGCTGGCCCGCCTGCAGCCCAGCACCTTTCCCAAAATTTTTGGACCAGATGGAACGGCGCCTCTCGATGCCACGCGGGTGCGGACGCTTTTTGCAGCGCTGCAAGAAGAAATTGGCGCTGACTTGTCTGTGGAGGAGATCGCCCAAGGGTTCATAGATGTGGCCTGCGAGCAAATGGCGCGGGCCATTAAAAAAATCACACAGGAGCGCGGTATTGATATCGCAGGGCACACACTGGTTGCCTTTGGCGGGGCTGGCGGGCAATGCGCGTGCCGGGTGGCTGACTTGCTTGGCATCAAGACCATCCTCGTGCACCCTCTTGCCGGTTTGCTGAGCGCTTTTGGCATTGGGCTCACATCTCAAAGTGAGCGGTTTTCGCAAGCTGTGGATACCCCTTTTGAAACAACGGACTTTCAAGCCGTTGAAAGCTCGCTCGCGGACCAAGCGCGCACCGCTCTGCCTGGCGCGACGCTGCGCTTTGAAGTGGATATCAGAGCCAGCGGCTCAGACATGGCGCTGACCATTGGGCTAGCGGATACACAGGCCATGCAAGAAGACTTCAAGCAGCGCCACAAACAGCGCTTTGGGTTTGCACCAGAAGCGCTGCTCCACGTCGATACAGTGCGTGTGATCGCAGAGAAGCAGGCAGAAAATGCCAGCTTTCTCAAAGTATCAAGGGCAGCACGCTCAGCTCTTGAGCAAGACGCTGTCGATGCCTGGTTTGGGGCGCCATGCGCAGCCCAAGTGGCATATGCTGATGCCATTGAGCGGTGCGAAGGCCCGGCCATTCTTCTGGGCGATGGCTCGACCACAATTGTGGAGCCCGGCTGGGCGGCGCAGAAACAGCGCGATGGCAGTTTGCTGCTAGCGCGAAAGGCCGGCTCCAAAACGCCAGCGCAAGAGAAGCCCGAAGCCATTGCGCTCGAACTCTTCAATCACCGTTTCATGGCCATCGCCGAGCAGATGGGCGCAGTGCTGGAACGCACAGCGCATTCTGTAAACATCAAAGAACGCCTCGATTTCTCCTGCGCCGTCTTTGATGGCAAGGGAAACTTGGTCGCCAATGCGCCCCACATGCCCGTGCACTTGGGCTCCATGGGCGAAACCGTCAAAGCGCTCTTAGCCAAGAACACCGCCTTCAAGCCAGGCACTGCCTTTGCTCATAACGACCCCTTTGATGGCGGCACGCACTTGCCAGACATTACCGTCGTCATGCCGGTCTTTATGGAAGGAGAAGCAGCCCCCTACGCCTTTGTTGCAAGCCGGGGGCATCACGCGGACATTGGCGGCAAAAGGCCAGGCTCAATGCCGGCCAATTCCACACATATTGATGAGGAAGGCTGCCTGCTTTCGGCAGTGCCGCTCTTAGAAGATGGCGCCTTCCTCTCCAGCAGCCTGCAGTCTGTTTTTTCAAACGGCCCACATCCCGCGCGCGCCATTGAGACCAATCTGGCGGACTTAAAAGCGCAGGTGGCCGCCTGCCAAACCGGCGCGACAGCGCTCGCGGAGATGTTTGCACGCTATGAAACGCAGCGCGTTCTACGCTACATGACCCGCATTCAAGACAACGCCGAAGCGGCCGTCCGGCGTCTCATCAAGCGATTGAAACCTGGCCACTACACGCAGCAGCTTGGCGATGCGGGCACAATCCAAGCGGCGATTACCATTGATGCAGAAGGCGAGCGGGCCTGTGTCGATTTCTCCAGCACGAGCAACC
>JBCCDR010000345.1:0-3316 GCA_039030675.1 Pseudomonadota bacterium
GGCTTGTTTACTGCTCTGCAACGGATGGGTGCCTCGCTCACGATCACCAATCAGCGCGAAGAGGGCGGCGAGCGCGTTGGCGACCTGCAGGTTCGCTCAGGCCCGTTGAAAGCCATTAAATTGGAACCAGACATCGTCCCCTCTATGGTCGATGAATTTCCTATTCTCGCCGTCGCCGCGGCGAATGCGGAGGGTGTGAGCCGGTTTGAAGGCCTGGAAGAATTGCGCGTGAAAGAGAGTGATCGGCTCGCGGCTATCCAGGCTGGTTTAACCACGATCGGCGTTAAGGCGCATATCGATGGCGATGCCCTGGTCGTTGAAGGCTGCGGTGCTGGCGGCGTTCCTGGTGGGGGCGATGCGCCGGTGGTCACGCATTTTGATCACCGCATCGCCATGAGTTTCCTTGTGGCAGGGCTCGCCAGCAAGGCGCCCATTGCAGTGGATGATAGCGCGGCGATCGCCACTTCGTTTCCAGATTTCTTTCCCCTCATGGAGACGCTCGGCGCGAGAATGCAGCCTCTCTAACCGCCTTTCACCATGTCATTCCAGCGCTGCTGCATCTCTTCCGGCGCGACATGTTCCACGACTTGGCTGAGCATCCACGTGTATCCAAAGGGGTCGCGCACATTGCTGGCCCTGTCGCCGTAAAAATGGGTTGTGACTGGCATTAAAAGCTCTGCGCCTGCGTCGACTGCCAGCGCCGTTGCTGCCTCCGCATCGTCCACCACCAGGTTCATGCGCACGCTGGTTCCGCCAATGGACTGCGGGCTCAAGACGCCCGCTTCGGGATACTCATCCGCCACCATCACCAAATTGCCGTAGACCAGGAGTTCCGCATGCCCGATCCGGCCATCGCTGGGGTCAATGAGGCGGTATAGTTCTTCGGCAAGAAAGGCCTTTTCATAGAAGGCGATGGCGTCCGCTGCGGAGCTTAAGGTGAGAAGGGGGCACAAGCCTGTGCGAAGGGCGGCGAGCTGGGCTGCATTTGCCATCAGCGTTTCTCCTCGTTAAGGCGTAGGGCATGATCATTACCATAGATGGCCCCGCGGCGTCGGGCAAAGGCACCCTGGCACGGCGTTTGGCCGAAGAGCTGCATCTCGCCCATTTAGACACAGGCGCCCTGTACCGCGCCGTGGCGCTCTCCATGCTCCGCGCGGGGGATGATTTGGGCGATGCAGACAAGGCGGGCGTTCATGCTGCATCATTAAGCCCAGATTTGCTTGAGGATGCAGCCTTGCGCGCACAAGAGACAGGACAAGCCGCCTCGCGCGTGGCCCGTTACCCGCAAGTGCGTGCCTCGCTGCTTGCGTTTCAGCGGGCCTTTGCCGCCAACCCGCCTGGGGATGCACAAGGTGCTGTGTTAGACGGCCGCGATACGGGAAGCGTTGTGTGCCCTGATGCCGCTGTGAAGCTTTATGTGGAAGCCAGCGTACAAGAGCGCGCGCGCCGGCGCGCCGCGGAGCTTCAAGCCAAAGGCGAGGCGGCAGACTTCGCCACCATTGAAGCTGAGATTGAAGCCAGAGATCGGCAGGATAAAACGCGCAAAGAAGCCCCTTTGGTGATGCCGCAGGGGGCAACCAAGCTGGATACCACCACAATGACTGCTGACGAGGCGCTGTCAGCCGCCTTGGCGATTATTGCTAAGGCGAGGCGCTGACGGTTTAGAAGCGAAAAAGAAAGCCTGCGTAGCCACGGGCGCTGTCAAACTCGATGGTGTCTACACCAAGGCGCACCGAGCCATGCTGCATGACATCGAACTCAACGCCAAGACCGACCAAAGCGCCGCCTTCTGCATCTTCTAAGTCGGCGTCATTGATCGCGTCGATTTCGGTTTGCGTGAGATCGCGGCCTATGGCGTCTTCTGTCAGCGAGACGGTGTCAAAGTCGATTTCCTGATAGCCGCCGCGCACGAAAGCCCTGAAATTCGGGGTGAAAAGATATCCAATATGGGCGGTGCCGCCATATTCATAATCAATGGCGTTTGAGCCGAGATGGAAGTTGCCTTCAACGCCAAAATAGAACCAGCGATAATGCGCGAAATTAATGCCAACAAAGCCCCCATAAATGAGGCCGTCCGCATCGATGCCCACATCGCCATCGTCAACGGTATGATAACCAGCTGATGCACCCACATAGGGCTTGAGGATGTTTGCTGATTTGGTGCTCGTTTGTGCCAAAGCAGGCGTGATGAACGATGTTGCAGCAAGCAGTGCCAAAAACGTGTAAATCTGTTTCACGGAAGGAGTGCCTCTTTAGGTTGAAGTCTGGTAACCTGCCGTTAAAACATGGGTCTAAAGAGTTCGTTAAGATGGGCGGTCTTGGGCCCCGGCCAGAGCGACTCATTGGCTTGCATTCCTTGGTGAAGTTCGCTATGTGGCAGGCGCTTTCAGCAGCTCTGGTGCTTTGCCGCAGGGCGACTCATGCGTAGGTGAGGCTGAAAGACTGCAGTTTCATGCGCAAAGTGCTTGGACTACCACTTGCTGTTCGTTGTGAAAGCGGGTGATAGACTGGGTGCTGTTTTTTTGTGTTTGTACATGCTCTGCGGTGTGCCTTCGCGTTTTTGGTAAAGACTGATCTGATGTGAGACAGGCCCGGCGCAGTGCCAGGCTAGACCGCCGGAAACAACCGGCTGGCCCGCTTACAAGACAGATGATGGAGAGACACTTTTGGCAACCACAGATATGCCAAGCCGTGATGATTTTGCGGCGCTTTTAGAAGAAACACTGCCGGCTGACGGCGGTTTTGAAGGCCGGGTCGTGACCGGCACAGTGACCAGCGTTGAAAACGACATGGTGGTCATCGATACGGGCCTTAAATCAGAGGGCCGCGTATCCATCAGAGAATTCTCCCGCGCAGGCGAGGAAAGCGTTCCAGCCGTTGGCGATAGCGTCGATGTCTATGTTGAGCGCGTTGAAAATGCCAATGGCGAAGCGGTTCTCAGCCGCGACAAAGCCCGCCGCGAAGAAGCTTGGGACAAGCTTGAAAAATTGGGTGAAGATGAGGGCCGGGTTGAAGGCGTCATCTTTGGCCGCGTTAAGGGCGGCTTCACTGTCGATCTCTCTGGCGCCGTGGCCTTCCTGCCAGGCAGCCAGGTGGACATTCGCCCGGTTCGCGACGTCACCCCGCTCATGGGCGTGCCGCAGCCTTTCCAAATCCTCAAAATGGACCGCAAGCGCGGCAACATCGTTGTCTCCCGCCGGGCTATTCTTGAAGAGAGCCGCGCTGAACAGCGCTCTGGCCTCATGGAAAGCTTGGTGGAAGGCCAAGAAGTCGAAGGCGTCGTTAAGAACATCACCGATTATGGTGCGTTCGTTGA
>JBCCDR010000346.1:0-3300 GCA_039030675.1 Pseudomonadota bacterium
CCCTCGATGGGCTTTTGACCCATACTCCCTTAGCAGGGGAGCGCCTTCGACCACTCGGCCACCTCTCCGCCTGCGTGCATACGCGTCAGAAAGGCGGCTTTCAAGCGGTTTTCGCGGTGTTTGTGTTGGAAAACCGCTTTGGCGAGAAAAGCTTAGGGTTTGCCTAGGCTGGCAGAGACTGGAGCCAGGCGCGCGCTTGTTTTTGTGCTTCGGCGATTTCAACACGGCTCATGTCGCGGGCGAGCTCTTCGCGCTCGACTTTGGCTTCATCAACGCCCGATAAGGCTGCCAGGTTGAACCATTTATGCGCTTCAACATAGTCGGTGATAACGCCATCACGGCCGGTTGCATATAACAGGCCCAGATCATATAGCGCATCTGGATCACCATCCGCAGCGCGCGCTAAAATAGCTTGTACAGCCCCGTTGAGTTCAAGGTCTAATTCGCCCATCTCTACTCTCCCACATTAGAGACCTGCGTCAAAGCGCAGCCCATGCCGACCTGCCGGCATGGGGGTAGATTGAACATGGCTAACTAAAATAAAGGTTAACGCCGCCTTCAGCGTAAAAATCGCTGAAAGACTTAAGCGGTTTGCATATCCTGGGCGTCATGGCCGCGGACGAAAGCGAACCCGTGCTGAAAGCCGGAGCGTCTGTCGAGTACGCGGCCAGACGGAACTGTCATGATCGCCCGCGTGCCGCGGCCTTCTTGAGAGAGCAAATGCAGGCGCCCTTCGTGCAGCTCGATGAACGCTTTCGACAGTGACAGACCGAGGCCGGTGCCCACGCCGGTGCGCCCTGCCCCATGGCTGGCTTGTTTGAAGGGTTCAAGGATGCGCGTCATGTCCTTCTCCGGAATGCCGGGTCCGCGATCGCCTACGGTGATGCGTACGCCCGACCGAGCCGTGCGCGCTGCAGAGACCCGCACACGGCTGCCGGGCGGCGCGAACTTAACGGCATTGGACATGAGATTAAGCAGGGCTTGGCGCAGCAACTGAAGATCGCCGAAGATCATCGGGAAATCACAAGGCACCGTCTTGACGATTTTCACATCCAACTCGCTGGCCTGTGTCTGCATAATGTCAATGCATTGGTCAATCATCTGCTCAATGCAGATATCTTGCTCATCAAGCTGGACGACGCCGGCATCAACGCGCGCTAAGTTCAGCACAGCGTTGATGGAACTCAGCAAATGCTGGCCGCTGAGATGGATGGAATCCACATACTGCCCGTACTCACTGGGCTGTACGGCGCCAAAGGTACCTTCGCGCATGAGGTCGGTATAGCCGATAATCGCATTCAGCGGCGTGCGCAGTTCATGGCTCATATTGGCAAGCAGCAGCAGCGATTGCTCCTGCGCGCGCTGGACAGCCTTTGCGCTCTCATCAGCACGCCGCTGGGCGCCGCGGGCCATTTTAGATAGCCATGCGGCCAACGCCTCTGGCGAAATCCAGCCACTAATGCGCGGACCGTCAACCACCACAGCGCCACTCGCAAACAGCTCAGGCGGCGCTTTTGACAAAGCAATAATGTGCCGGTCTTGGGTGTGGGATTTATCCACCACCAAGAACTTCTTTTGCGCCTTTGCTGGAGCATTTGCCAAGTGCAGCGCGCGCGGCGCACCGGTCTCCTCAGCGACGATCACGCAGCGCGGCGAGCGCCTGCTTTCGAAGCGTTTGGCAATTTTGCCCGCGCACGTCTTCTGAGCCACAATGGGGCAGCGTACGGCATAGTTATGGAGCTTCTTGTACATGCTATCATCCAACTCCGCCAGCAACACAGTGACTGGGAAGCTTTCGTTAAGAAATAAACGAGAATGATTAACAAAACCCTAAAAGACTATGAGTCTTGTACTATTTTGACGCAATTAGAAGCCTTAAAAGGTATCGTATTGAGACAACTTTAAGAACTGAGCGCTTTTTTCAAAATCTCATTAACCACAGCGGGGTTGGCTTGGCCTTTGGTGGCCTTCATGACTTGGCCGACGAAGAAGCCCATGAGCTTGTCTTTGCCGCCTTTGTATTGCTCAACTTGAGCCGGGTTGGCCTCCAAAATTTCTGCGACAATCGCTTCTAAAGCGCCGGTATCAGAGACTTGTTTCAGCCCCTTCTCTTCAACAATCTGCGCGGCGGGTTGGCCAGTCTCGAACATGATTTCAAAGACATCTTTGGCAATGCGTCCCGAAATCGAGCCATCGACTTGAAGCGCCAAGAGGCCAGCGCCATCGGCAGCGCTGACCGGGCTGTCGGTCACAGATTTTCCAGCCTTGTTTAGCGCGCCAAATAGGTCAGAAATCACGAAGTTAGAGGCAGTGCGCCCCACATCCTTCAGCCCTTTGCCGGTTTCCTTGGACAGAACGCCGAGTAACTCCTCAAAGAAGACAGCGCTTTCCTGCTCGGCCGTCAGCACAGCGGCGTTATACTCTGTCAGGCCCAGCGTTTCGATATAGCGCTGTTTTTTGGCATCAGGCAGCTCAGGGAGGCTGTCTTGAGCCGCTGCCACAAAAGCATCATCAAACGTCAGCGGCAGCAAATCAGGATCTGGGAAATAGCGATAATCATGCGCTTCTTCTTTAGAGCGCATGGAGCGCGTCTCGCCCTTGTCGGGGTCAAACAGGCGCGTTTCTTGATCGACGGTACCACCGTCTTCGATCAAGTCAATTTGCCGGCGCGCTTCAACCTCAATGGCTTGCTGGACAAAGCGCACGGAGTTGACGTTTTTTATCTCGCAGCGCGTGCCGAGATCATCGCCAGGCTTGCGCACCGAGACGTTCACATCGGCGCGCATGGAGCCTTCTTCCATATTGCCATCGCAGGCGCCGATATAGCGCAGGATGGTGCGCAGCTTCTTCACATACGCCCCCGCTTCCGCAGGCGAGCGCATATCGGGCTTGGAGACGATTTCCATGAGCGCCACGCCGGAGCGGTTTAAGTCCACAAACGTCATGGACGGGTGCTGGTCATGCATGGATTTGCCGGCATCTTGCTCCAAGTGCAGGCGTTCGATGCCGATGGTTTTTGTCTCGCCTTCACTGAGTTCGACGACGATGGAACCTTCACCCACAATCGGGTGTTTGTATTGGCTGATTTGGTAGCCTTGCGGCAGGTCAGCGTAGAAATAGTTTTTGCGGTCAAAGCGGGACCATTGGTGAATCTCAGCGCCCAGCGCCAGGCCTGTGCGCACAGCTTGGCGCACGCACTCCTCATTGATTACGGGCAACATGCCAGGCATGGCCGCGTCAACCAAACTCACATTGGCATTGGGCTCACTACCAAAGGCTGTCGAGGCGCCGGAGAAGAGC
>JBCCDR010000347.1:0-3282 GCA_039030675.1 Pseudomonadota bacterium
CATGTCGCCAGATCCCGATACCTGGACACCGTCTCTGGCAACAGATGACTGCAGCGAAGGGCCGTTTTGTGGGCCTGGCGGTTCAAAGCTGCTGCGCGCTATTTACATTGGTGATGATGAAAGCGTGCGCCGTATTGAAGCGGGCCTGATCCCCAACACGACCGATGTTTTAAAGGACTACCTCAAACTCTTTGGAGACGATAACCCGCGCATCACGGTCATGCACCATCTGATCGACGAGTACATGTACGATTATAAAAACCGCCCTGAGGCTTGTTTTGCGCCGGGGGCTGTAGAAATGGTGTTTGAGCGGACCACCAACAAGGTCGTGTATGAAAATGGCTTCGGCATGGAAACGTTTAGCTATGGAGGGGATGAGCTTTATGGCCGCTACGTCATCAACAAAGAGTTTGTAGAGATCTGCCAGAAGGTCTGCGATGTGCGCGAAGCGTCTGTGGTTGCAAGCCTGATCGGTGCGGTGTTCGACGGACCCGACTACAGCAAGGAAGTCGGCAAGATGCTGGCCTTTAGTCAAAACAACAGCTGCACTGCCGCCGAGGTGAAGCAGTTTGAGCGTAACTTCATTGAGATCTACAAAACAGCGCAGCCGTACTTGTTCGCCGGCTACACTGCCTATGAGCTCAGCTGGTATTGACCCCGCGTTTGCACAGAACTCGTGCCGCGCTGCAAGCAGCTCACTTAAACAACAAGAGAGTTTTCTATAGCGCTCTGGCTAAGTTAGGCTGCTTGCCATGAACGCTATGAGAATATTGCCCTTAAGCCTCGCGCTCAGCGCCGCTTGCCTCGCACCGGCGTGGGCGCAGGCGCGCTTTGAGCAATGTCTCACCCAGCCCTCCACGCAGGTGGCTGGCTTTGATGGCAGCGGCGCGCTGGTGACCGTGGGTTTGAGCGACGGCATGCGCACCCTGGATGGCCCGGGCCTGACGCAGCGGCTGCCCAGTCGCAAGGACGTGCCTGTTTTGCGCTATGCCGATGGCTTGGATGCTTTGCTGCTGCTGTCTGACACAAATGGGGATGAGCGCTTTCGGCTGCTTGCAGCGCCTTTTGATGGCGCGCCGGCCAAACAGCTCTCCCCGCCAGGTGCAAGGTCAGCGACACCGGTGATTGATGACGCCAACAAAGCCGCTGTGTTTTCGAGCACCGCGGGTCAGGGCCCCATCTGGGGCTTGCTAGCCCATCCTCTCAGCGCTGACGCGCCGCATGTGGTTTTTCAAGAAGGCGGCGCTTGGCAGCCGATGGATGTGAGCGCCGATGGTCAGCGCTTGCTCGTGCAGCAGATTTTCGGCCTGTATGACCGGATTTTATATGTGCTTGACCAACCCTCCGGACTCAAAACACCGCTCTTTTTAGGCCGGCGGCCCGTGGCCATTCGCGCAGCAACCATCAGTCCTGACGGCACACAGGTCTATGCCATCACGGCCTTGTTTCAGGGCGGCGGGCGGCTGCTGGTTAGTGATGTTTATAATGGACAAACCACCGTCGCCGCCGTGGCTGAATGGCCCTTTTATGCCATGGCGCTCAGTGAGGATGGGGCAACGCTCGCCGCGCTGGAAAACCGCGACGGCCGCTCGTTTCTCTGGATCTTCACTGTAGGGGATGACAAGACCGAGCCCATCGCCACAACGGCCCTTGGCGGCTGGGCAAGCGGCCTCCAGCTCAGCTCTACTGGGGAGAGCGTGGCCGTAACGCTGTCGCGCTTGGGCTATCCCAATCAGGCTGTCTTGCTGGAAAAGAAGGATGGTTATGCCGCGCCGCTCTTGCCCACAAATGCCAGCGCTTGCGGCGGGGTGGACATTACCCGCGTGAGCCTCAAGCGCCCCGAGCCCATTGGCACCAAGGAAGACCTGCCGGTCAAAGTTCTCTTGCCAAGCCCGGCGCCGCAAGGGCCGCTGCCGGTCCTGCTTGCTTTTCACGGCGGGCCTGAAGGGCAATGGCGCGAGAGCAGTCATCTCAGCCTCACCGTGCTTGCCAATGAGCTAGGCGCGGCCATCGTGATGCCCAATGTTGTTGGCAGCACTGGCTATGGCCTGCTGTATTCTGCGGGAGATGACGGCATAAAACGCACCGCCGTGCCCCCGGACGTGGCGCTCACGCTTGACTATATTGCGCAAAATCCAGCCTTGGACGCCTCGCGCGTGTTCACTTTGGGCGCGTCTTATGGCGGCTATTTGGCGATGCTCTCGCTCGCGCAATTCCCTGAGCGGATTGCCGGCGCCATCAGCGAAGTGGGCATCTCCCACATCCCGACCTTTCTCAGCGAAACTCCCGTCACTCGCCGGTCCTTAAGGCGCCGGGAATATGGCGATGAGCGCGATGAGAAAACCATGACGGTGCTGGACACGCTCTCCCCGCTCACACTGGCAGAGCAGGTGAAAGGACCGCTCTTACTGATCCACGGGCGCAACGATGCGCGCGTCTTGGTGGGCCAATCAGAGCGTATGGCGCAGCGCCTTCAATCCCTTGGCAAACCCGTCACCCTGATGACGCTGCCAGACACGGGCCATATCATCCGCGATACGCAAACCCAGCTGCGTGTGCTCAACGCCAAGGCCGCATTTCTGCGCGCGCAGCTCAACAAAGAAGGGTCATGACGCGAAACATGGTGCGGTGTCGAGGGACAGCCTCGAACCAAACCAAACGGTCTCAAGTAGCGCAAGGCGCGATAGACCAAAGAAAATGGTGCCGGTTGTCGGACTCGAACCAACGGCCTACCGCTTACAAGGCGGTTGCTCTACCAACTGAGCTAAACCGGCATCTGAGCTACGTTTCGCATGAAACCGCGCATGCGATAAGCTATCGCGTCACAGTTTACAAATTATTTTACGCCGCGTCAGTCTTTAGCGCTTGGCAGAAATATAAAGCGCGACGGCCGCTGCGTTTGACACATTCAAGCTCTCAACCCCGGCGGCCATCTCAAGCCGGGCGAGGCTGCTGCAATGGGCTCTCACATTCTGCCGGAGCCCAGCGCCTTCAGCGCCCAGCACCAAGCAGAGCTTTTGGTGTCCGTTGACGGCCTGTTCGATGTGCTCATCCGCGCGGCCATCCAGCCCAATGCTCCAATAGCCAGCGTCCTGCAGCTGCTCCAGCGCCCGGCTGAGATTGGTCACCCGCACCCATGGCACCTGCTCGAGCATGCCCGAAGCGGCCCGGGCCATCGTCCCGGTCTCGCCGGGTGTGTGCCGCTCTTGGCATATTAAGGCGCCAGCGCCAAAAGCGGCGGCAGAGCGGAAGATAGCCCCCACATTATGCGGATCCGTCACC
>JBCCDR010000348.1:0-3277 GCA_039030675.1 Pseudomonadota bacterium
CACGTTGATGTTGTCCGTGGGCGCGATCCTCATCACATCAGCGAGGCCATTTTTAAAGGCCTGGCTAGGTGTCTAGACAAGGGCTCGATCATCGATCCCAGGATTGCCGATCAAGTGCCTTCGACGAAAGACGTTCTTTGATTTAACGCTGGTTCTGGAGTAACTGAACTTCTTTAAGATTATGGGCGAGAGCAAAATTGGTGTCATCGACTACGGTGGAGGCAATCTTCAGAATGTGCTGAATGTTTTGAAGCATCTGGGCCATGCTGGACAATTGGTAAAAGGCGAAGCTGATCTGGAAGGTGTCGATAAGCTAATTTTCCCTGGAGTTGGTGCCTTCGGTGATTGTGTTGCCCACCTGGATAAACAGCAGCTGCGCGAGACGCTGTTGGAGTGGTTGAATCAGGACTTACCGTTTTTCGGGATCTGCCTGGGCTATCAGGTTCTTTTCGAGGAGTCAGAGGAAAATCCTGGAGTCAAAGGGCTAGGATTCTTTAAAGGGAATGTGGAGAATGAGAAAAGCAGAAAGTGGTCAGAACGCCGCTGAACATCAAAAAGATCAGAAAGATCTTCTGTTAAGAACATCGGCCAGGCCGCAAAGAGCCATGGCGAAACGGAGAAGGTCTTATGGATATTCAAGCGTCCAGTTCAGCGCTTAGCGCGCAGACTGCAGCCACCGGCTCAGCGTCTTCCGTTGAAAGCGCAGCAAAGGCGAAAGCGACACCTGATTTAGCACCGCCCGTGAAGGTGGAAGGTCCTTCAGCAGACGTGCCAGGCGGCAAGGTCATCGACATAAAAGTCTAAGGACGCGTCGCTAGCGTGCCTGCACGATAGCGCCTGCTTCTAGAAGCTCTTCCACACGCGCGGGATCGATGTTCCAGCGGGTGAGGATATCTGTGCTGTGTTCACCTGGACTTGCAGGTGGCTGCGGCGCAGCCGCCGGCGTGCGCGAGAAACGCGGTGCAGGCGCGGCTTGAACGATGCCGTCTTGCTCTAAGAAGGCGTTCCGCGCAGCGTTGTGCGGATGATCTGGCGCCTCGCTTATGGAGAGGACCGGCGCGACGCACGCATCGCTGCCATCAAAGATCTCTTCCCACTCCTGCCGTGTTTTTTGCGCGAAGGCGTGGGCCAATTTCTCTTTCAGCGCATCCCAAGACGCCGGGTTCATTTGCGCGCTGAAGTCTGCATCGTCAGCGAGGCCGGTCTTTTCCAAGAGCTCTTGGTAGAACTGTGGCTCAATGGAGCCAACGCTCATATACGCGCCGTCCGCTGTCTCATAGACATCATAAAAATGCGCGCCTGTATCAAGCAGGTTAACCCCGCGTTCGTCGCGCCACGTCCCCATCGCCATGAACGCATGGATCATCGTCATCAAAAGCGCTGACCCATCCACCATGGCCGCGTCAACCACTTGGCCTTTGCCTGATCGGGTTGCCTCAAGCAGGCCGCAGACCATGCCAAAGGCCATCAACATGCCGCCGCCGCCGAAATCACCCACCATATTAATGGGCGGCGTTGGTTTTTCCCCCTTACGGCCAAAGGCATGGAGCGCGCCGGCCAGAGCAATATAGTTGATGTCGTGCCCAGCCCGCGGCGCCCAGGGCCCTTCCTGCCCCCACCCTGTCATGCGGCCATAGACCAGCTTGGGGTTACGCTGCAGGCAAACCTCTGGAGCAAGGCCCAGTCGCTCCATCACACCGGGACGAAACCCTTCCAGCAGGCCGTCTGCTTGCTCCACCAAATCAAGAACCAAGGCAATGGCTTCGGGATTTTTCAGGTCTACGGCCATGGATTGCCGTCCCCGGTTGAGGATGTCCTTCTTTGCAGCGCTTTGAATACCAGGATTGGGGCCGCGTGCACGGTCAAGGCGGATAACATCGGCGCCCATGTCGGCGACCATCATGGCCGCAAATGGCCCTGGGCCAATGCCGGCAATCTCAATGATCTTCAAACCTTTTAGGGGGCCGGTCTTCATATATTTACGTCCTCTCTACAGCGGCGGTATTCGGGCGGTAGCTATTGCCGATCCAGAAGCTATGCTAACTTGATACGCTAGACTGCCTCTCACATGGTGGGGGTGCGAAACAAGGATCGAGAGCGCTATGGCCAGCGAGAAGTTTGTTTTTAACAACACATCAGGGCAAGCCCTTGCCGCGCGGCTGGATGAGGCCGCTGGCCCGCGAAAGGCTGTTGCCTTGTTTGCCCATTGCTTCACCTGCACCAAAGATATTTTCGCGACCAATCAGATTGCGCGGCGCCTCAACGCGCACGGGGTTGCCGTCTTGCGCTTTGATTTCACCGGGCTCGGCGCCAGTGAGGGCGAATTTGCAAACACCAATTTCACCTCCAACGTCGAAGACTTGATCGATGCCGGGCAGACGCTCACCGACAGAGGCATGGCGCCTGATTTGCTGATTGGGCATTCTCTGGGCGGCGCCGCAGCGCTGGCGGCGGCCCGCAAGCTGCCATCGCTGAAAGGTGTTGTCACGATTGGTGCGCCTTTTGACCCTGGCCACGTGGCGCACAATTTTGACGCCTGGGTGCCGGAAATTGAGGCGGAGGGCGAAGCCAAAGTGGAGCTGGGCGGGCGGCCTTTCTGCATACGCAAACAATTCTTGGATGACATCCGCTCGCAAAGCATCGCGGATGATTTGGACGCCATGCGGACAGCGCTCCTGGTCATGCACTCTCCCATTGACCAAACAGTCGGCATCGAAAACGCAGAACGCATCTTTATTGGCGCCAAACATCCCAAGAGCTTCATCAGCTTAGGAACGGCAAGCCATCTGCTGGCAAAGAAGGAAGACGCCATCTATGTGGCAGATGCCTTGGTGGGATGGGCCGCGCGATATCTGGAACTCCCCGCACCGGAGGCTGCCCAAAATCCCGCACCTCAAGGCCATGACGGGCCGACAAAAGCAACGCTCCATGAACGCGGCGACGGCCCTTACACGCTGGATGGAGAGGCAAGCGGCCATCGGTTGGTTGCGGATGAACCTGCGAGCCTTGGCGGCCGCAATCTGGGGCCGGCACCCTATGACCTGCTCTGCGCCTCTCTTGCGGCGTGCACCCTCATCACGCTGCGCATGTATATCCAGCGCAAGGACTGGACCATTGCCCCTTTGTCCATTGAGGTTGAACACACGAAAGACAATGGCGTGGATGTCTTCACGCGCAGTATCGGCTTCCAAGCGGGCCTAGAGGAGGCGCATCGGGTTTTTTCGCCTGGGCTTTTTCTTCTTCTTGTGCAGACTCTTCGAAACCGGCTTTTCTTTCC
>JBCCDR010000349.1:0-3277 GCA_039030675.1 Pseudomonadota bacterium
ACAGGCGCGTATTCAAACACCTCGCCGGCGCTTGAGAGCCAATAGGCATGGCACCACCAGCCATATAGCGATTTTATCAAAATGATTTTCCCGCCGTGGCGCAGCCGCTGCGCGACCACATATGTCAAGCAATTCCCGTTGGAAACTTCCGGCTTCATCAACGCCCGGGCGCGCAATTGACCGCCCATGGCATAGCCAGCGAAAAGGCTGCTCAAAAACGGAGCGATGGAGGGGCGGAGGGCTGAAATAAAGAGATAAAAGTCGGACAAAGCGTGGCCGAAACGCAACATATAACTGACCCTATGCTTGTACGCTCATTTACAAAG
The DNA here is from genome assembly GCA_039030675.1 of Pseudomonadota bacterium. GTDB lineage: Bacteria > Pseudomonadota > Alphaproteobacteria > Sphingomonadales > CAKZYD01 > CAKZYD01. The sequence goes on from JBCCDR010000349.1 coordinate 327, forward strand.
CGTAACGGTTATTAACCTTAACGAAAGGTCTATAAACACACAAGAACTATGGTTTATCGATATCGTTGGCAGCAAACCTAGTGTACCGAAACGGCGCTGAACATGGTTAAATCAGGGCCATAGTGTAGACTTTTTTGTGACAAAACACGCGTTTGAACGGTGTTTATTGAGGCCATGGAACAATTGTTTACTCTTCAGCAACAATTCGGCCCTGATTAGCGCCATTAATGCCATTCTATAGGCCCTAAGGGCCGACTCACACTGCCGCGCGGCTAGTTCGTTGCGAGTGTCAAGCTAGGCTGACAGTTTTTTTGGTTCAGGGCCTTGCTTCACATAGACTTCGGTACATTTCTCCCTAATATATAGCCTGAAGCTATTGTGAATAAAAAACTGATAGGCATGAGATAAGCTATATGCAGGTCACCAATCTTACTTTTAAGCAGCTGCGATATTTGGTTGCGGTGGACGATTTAAAGCACTTCCGCAAAGCCGCTGAAGCCTGCCATGTGAGCCAACCGTCGCTGAGCGTCCAAATCCAGAATGTTGAGGATGTGCTTGGCGTTCAGCTGGTGGAACGCGGTCGCTCGGGGGTCGCCTTCACGCCTGTGGGCCGGGAAGTCGTTGAACGCGCACGGCGCGTCTTAGATGAAGTCCAAGGCTTGTTTGACTACGCCTCCTCCAGCCAGCGCGGCATGGCAGGCACCATACGCCTGGGCGCGAAGCCGACGTTGGGCCCCTACCTGATGCCGTATGTGGTGCGCAATCTGCACCAATCCTACCCAGACCTAAATCTCTATGTGCGCGAAGCATCGCCGCGGGAGCTTGAGCAGGAACTTCGCCGCGGCGTGCATGATGTTATTCTTGCGCAATTGCCCGTCTATGGCAGCTCCTTGGTGACGCACCGCTTGTTTAGGGAGCCGCTCTATGTGGCCGTGGCGCTTGACCATCCTTTGGCCCGCGAACCGGAGATTGACCCGGAAGACCTGTCTGGCGCTGACGTGCTCTCGCTTAATCCACAATACCATTTGCATGAGCAGATCAGCCACCTTTGCAACGACTTTGATGCGCGGCTGCTGCGCGATTATGAAGGCACCAGCCTGGATGCGCTGCGCCAGATGGTTGGCATGGGGATGGGCATCACATTCCTCCCAGCGCTCTACGTGCAATCAGAAATCCGCGATGGCGGGGACGTGGTGGTCAAGAAGCTGAAGAACAAACCCATTTTCCGCTCCATGGGCCTCGTATGGCGCGAAAGTGCCGGCAACACAGCGGCCTTCCTGCAAATCGCTAACATTATCCAGGAAGTCGCGCGTGAGCGTTTCCAGGATTTGTTTGTGGAAGGCTAGGTGCCTGCCCCAGCTGTGACGTCGTAGCCATAGAGCCAATCTAAAACAGGCAAGAGCTCGCTCGCGCCCGCAGTCTGCGCGCTTTTGAGCGCTGAGAAAACACCAAGCCGCTCCCCAAGGCCTTTGAGGTGATAAAGCCGGCGCATCTGCAAGGATGTTGTGGCAACACGGTTCACGCGGGCTTTGCGGGCATGCTCATAGGCTTTGAGCGCGGCTGGCACATCATCGCCTTGCCCTAGGCAAACGCTCAGCGCCCAGGCGTCTTCAATCGCCATGGCAGCACCCTGGGCTAAAAACGGCGCCATGGCGTGGCAGGCATCGCCCAGCAGAGCCATGCGCCCATCTACCCAGGGCGCATCTGCAGACTGCACATAAAGGCCCCATGGCCGCAGCTGGTCTGCCTGGCGGATAATCTCAAGCACCTCCGGCTGGAACCGCCGGAACAAGGGCAGCACCTCTTCAGGCCGGGCCGATTGGTCCCAGGACCCAGCGCGCGGCTGCTCGCTCTCAACCACGCCGATGAAATTCATCAGCGCCCCGCCGCGCAGGGTATAGGTCACGGCATGGCAGCCGCGTCCAGACCAGATGGTGGCAGCGCCTGCATGCGCGGCTGGCCGGCGCAGGCGCTCGGCAGGCACCAGCGCACGCCAGGCGACGAGGCCGCTATAGCGCGCAGGGTCTCTGCCAAACACACGCTGGGCGAAACCACTTGTCATGCCATCGGCAAAAATCAGCGCGTCCGCATCGCGGTCCGCTGCGCTGGGCTGCATAGCCTCGCCAAGGTGAACCGTCACGCCGCGCTGCTGAGCAGCCTCCGCAAGACACGCAATCAGATCAGCGCGGTGCACATGAATATAAGGCGCGCCCCAACGCGGCTTGCCATCCCTTAGGAGCGCAGTGCTGCTGATCAGCTGGCCGGAATAGGCGGAGCGCAGCGCTAGCTGCTCAGGCTGACTTGCCACGCGGCTGAGGGCTTCTTGAAGGCTCAGGGCGGCAAGCACGCGCATGGCATTGGGGCCGAGCTGAATGCCAGCGCCCACTTCTGTCAGCGCAGGCGCTTGCTCAAACACGTCGACAGCAAAGCCTTGCCGGCGCAAACACAGCGCAGCCGTCAGCCCGCCAATGCCGCCGCCAATGATGCTGACTGTCTGTGCCATTGGCGCTACCCGCGCGTGCGCGACATGGTGATGCCGATATCTTCCCCGCGCTCGCTGATGGCCAGCTTGACGATCTTAACTTCAACGCGCGCGACCCGCTTATCTTCAGCCATCAGGCCCGATATGAGCGCGTCTGCCACGGCTTCAATGAGCACGATGTGTTGGTCGCGTGGGCAGTGTTTTTCTGCCGCGTGCTTTAAATCCATGTAGTTTTTGGATTCCGACAATGGCGTGTCAGGATCATAGCGCTCGGGCAAATCCAGCCAGGCACGGATATCAAAGCGCAGCGGCTGGGGTTTATTGAGCTCTTTAGAATAGATGCCCGTCATCACCGGAATGACCAGATTGGCCACTTCCAAAATGAGATAGTTCTCATCCCCAACAGAACGCTGACTTGACATCGCTTCCCCCTCGCTAGATGGGAGAGCCATAACGGCCCGCTTTGAAA
>JBCCDR010000350.1:0-3244 GCA_039030675.1 Pseudomonadota bacterium
CTGCTCTAACCAATTGAGCTACGGGCCCACAAGCTGTCTGAGCAGCTGATGGAAACCCGTCTTTAGCAGCGCTTAGCAGGCGCATAAAGCCCAAAACTGGGCGACACGCTCAGCAGACTTCGAGAGCCCCTTCCAGGGTCTCAAGCATAGATGCCACCGGGCTGGTATGCGGCTCGGCATCGCCTTCCTGCTTGTCATTCATTTGCTGCTGCAAGCGCATGGCGCGTTTGTAGAGGTTGAGCGACTGGTGGGACAGAATCACCACAGCGCGGGGCAGCTTGCGCAAGTCGCGCGGGTCAGAGGCACTGCACAGCTCTAAGTCTTCGAGCTGACGCTCGGGCTTGGCAGCTTCCTCATCACTCATCTCACCTGCCGCAACAGCCTTGCGCACCAGCGTCCAGCTGATGACATGCATCAGCCGCGTGGAAATGCGCAGGCTTTCAGCCGTGTAAAGCACACGGTCAATGGCGCCGAGCTCAGCGCGGTCAGTCTTTGAATTTCTAGCAAAATACATCCGGCTATCATCGGCCATCCGCAGCGCTTCGTCATGAAGCTGATTGGCAATTGCCGGCTTTTGAGACGCTCGCTCAGTGGACGCGAACGACATGATACTACCCTCATACACTACTGTTTCGCTGGGGAACATTCCAGCCTCAATGGACGCAATATTCCACAATTTTTCAATAAAATCAATACTTTAGTTCGTTTCGCCGGGGTCTTGAAATGTTCAAAATGATACCCATATCCGACAGGTAGGCAGTGCCTAGAAAGGGCTGCTTGCATCACCGGCCCGGCCAGTGTTTGGCGGGCTTTGACAACCAAACGCATATCGCTTCATAGGAGGATATTTCCATGCGTACATTTGATTTAACCCCCCTTCTGCGCTCCAGCGTAGGCTTTGAAAACCTCAATCGTCTGGTGGATTTCGCATCTCGCCCCGATTATGCGGATACAGCTTATCCGCCCTACAACATCGAGAAAACAGGCGACGATGAGTACCGTGTGACCATGGCGGTCGCCGGCTTTAGCCGCGATGACATCGACATCTCCGTTAAAGAGAACGTGCTCACGATCCAGGCAAAAGCAGACGCAGAAGGCCAAGAACGCACTTTCCTGCACCGCGGCATCGCCAAGCGCGCCTTTGAGCGCCGCTTTCATCTCGCCGATAGCGTGCGCGTCCAAGGCGCCAGCTTTGAAAATGGGCTCTTAAACGTAGAGCTCGTGCGCGAAGTGCCGGAGCATAAGAAAGAGCGCCGCATCGAGATTGCAGATGTGACAGCGCAGCTTGCGTTAGAGCAAGCGGCCTAACCGCCCTTCTCTCACAACGTTCTAGCAACCTTTTTGAAAGGCCGCCCGCGTGTCCTCGCGCGGGCGGTTTCGTATGTCCCTATTTCTTGAAGAGTGCCTCAGCAGCGCTGCGGTGCTTTGTTTTACGGTCGATATCGGCGCGCGTGCGCGCAATTTCAGCTTCCAAGTCCTTGATGCGCGTTTCCAGCTGCTCCAGCGATAGCGGGTCTAAATCTTGTGTTTGCACAGCCCTGAGAGGGTCTCCTGATGGGCGCGGCTCATCCTCATCAAACATAAAAGCTCCTTTGATGACCCTCGCCCTAGGCAGGCGCGGCTGATATCGCTATGTATCCCCAAGGTGGGGTTTATGGCAATGTCAGGAATGTCAAATGCGGGCCATCCTTTTTGAAGGCGGTGGTGGGCCAGAGGTTTGCAAGCTCACAGATGTCGACCAGCCGGAAGCGGACGCTGGTGAGGTTCTGATTAAGGTCGCTGCGGCTGGCGTTAACCGGCCGGATGTGATGCAGCGCATGGGCATGTATCCGCCGCCGCCCGGTGCCTCGCCCATCCCTGGGCTTGAGGTAAGCGGGACAATCGAGGCCGTCGGCGCAGGCGTCCCCGGACACAAAGTCGGCGATAAAGTGGTCGCGCTTTTGACAGGCGGCGGATATGCGGAATATGCGACCGCGCCCTATCAGCAGGTTTTGCCTTGGCCAAAGGGCCTGACAGCTGAAGAGGCAGCCGGCATCCCCGAAACCTTCTTTACTGTATGGTCCAATCTGTTTCAGCGCGCCTTTGCTGATGAAGGCGACAGCTTGCTCGTCCATGGCGGCAGCAGCGGCATAGGGTCAACGGCCATACAGCTCGGCAAGGCCTTTGGACTGCAGGTTTATACGACAGCTGGTTCAGACGAAAAATGCCAATTTTGCTTAGATTTAGGCGCCGATGCTGCCATCAATTATAAAGAACACACGTTTGAAGAGGTCATCAAAGAAAAGACCGATGGCCGCGGTGTCGACATTGTTCTGGACATGGTGGGCGGCGACTATTTGGAGCGCAATGTGAAATGCATGGCCGACAATGGCCGGCACGTCACAATCGCCTTTCTGCGCGGCCCCAAGACCACCGTGAACCTAAACCCAATCCTGCGCAAACGGCTCACACTCACCGGGTCTACGCTGCGCCCACGGTCGGCAGAGTTTAAGGGCGTCGTCGCAAGAGAACTGCATGAGATGGTTTGGCCGCTCTTAGAAAATGAGTCCATAAAACCGATCATCGACAGCGTTTTCCCGCTTGAAGATGCAGCTGGCGCCCATACCCTCATCGATAGCTCGGCGCATATGGGAAAAATCATTCTGTCCGTTGGATAGACGCAGCTGACCGCGCACGAGTTTGAATTGATTTCTGGCGCAAAAGAGCCTAAGCAGGTGGCCATTGGCTGAAGGTTCAGCTTTCGATTTTTTCACTACACACGAAGCGTCCACTCTATCAGGCCAGGTGTCTGATAGCGCAGTGATATGGGCGCGGCACTAACGGGAGACATAAGATGTCAAAACAGCCTTTGATGCCGATGGCGACAGCCGTTTGGCTCGTTGACAACACGACCCTGACGTTCGACCAAATTGCCCGGTTTTGCGGCCTGCATGCCCTTGAAGTGCAAGGCATTGCCGATGGCACTGTGGCCGTACGCATGGTTGGCCATGACCCGGTGAAAAACGGCCAGCTCACGGCGGAAGAAATCAAACGCTGCGAAGAGGATTCAAGCGCGGACCTAGAGTTGCTGGACAGCGCTGTTCCAACGCAGAAGCGCACCAAGGGGCCGCGCTATACGCCTGTTTCAAAACGGAAAAACAAGCCTGATGCCATTGCATGGCTGGTGCGCAATCACCCTGAACTTTCCGATGGTCAAATCGGCCGCCTTATTGGCACCACGAAGACAACCATTGAAGCTGTACGC
>JBCCDR010000351.1:0-3192 GCA_039030675.1 Pseudomonadota bacterium
GATGAGTGCACGCCCTATCCGGCAACGCACGAGACAGCGGAAAAATCCATGGAGCTCTCCATGCGCTGGGCGAAACGTTCCCGCGCTGGCTTTGATGAAGGCGAAGAACACGCCAGCCAGGCAGCTCTATTCGGCATTCAACAGGGCAGCACGTTTGAGGATCTGCGCCAGCGGTCAACGGATGCGTTGCTGGACATTGGCTTCGATGGTTATGCCGTGGGTGGATTAGCTGTCGGCGAAGGCCATACCGAGATGCTGCGCGTCTTGGATTTCGCAGCGCCCATGCTGCCGCAAGACCGGCCCCGCTATTTGATGGGCGTCGGTAAGCCCATTGATTTGGTGGAAGCCGTCGCGCGCGGCATTGATATGTTCGATTGCGTCCTCCCAACGCGCTCTGCGCGCAATGGTCAGGCCTTTACCTGGGGCGGCGCCATCAACATTAAAAACGCCCGCCACCGGGATGACCCACGGCCGCTTGATGAGACGTCCAGCTGCCCTGCCTCCACGCGTTTCTCGCGCGCTTATCTGCACCATCTCATCAAGTCTGGCGAGATACTGGGCGCCATGCTGATGACCCAGCACAATCTGCATTTCTACCAAGACCTGATGGCCGCCATGCGCACAGCTATTGCAGCGGGCACCTTTGAGACCTTTCGAAAAGACTTCCACGCCCGCCAGGACGCAGGCGACATTCCGCCACTAAAATCATAATCTCAAAGAAAGAGACTTGAACGCAGCAGGGTGCTTTGTCTATATGCACGCCAGCGTCGCCGACATGCGGTGAGACGCACGCACCTTTTTGGGGTCCGTAGCTCAGCTGGTAGAGCAACTGACTTTTAATCAGTAGGTCACAGGTTCGAACCCTGTCGGACTCACCACTCCACTGCGTGTGCGTATGCTCGTTTGTAAAACGATGTCCAGTTAACCAGCCATTTGCATTGCTTTGCTACAGTGTTGCCGGAAGCAGATGAACAGTCGTGGTCAAAACCATGCTCGACACCCCCACCTTGCACGTGGTTATGGCGTTGTCACAATTTATGATGGGCGTATTTTTGCTCATCTTGTGGCGCGATAATAAGACGGAAAAAGCGCTGCTCATCTGGGCGTCGACCAACCTATTTTGTTGTTTTACAACCTATTTGTTCGTTCTGCAGGGCCAGCTGCATCCTTTCATAACCGTGGTCGTGCCCGCTTGGGGCTTCATAGGCTTCGTTGTGGGCTATTGGATGGGGCTGCGCTATTTATTCGGCTGGTCGCAGCGCTGGATGACCATGGGCAGCGTTGTTTTCATCCAAACGGCCGTCGTGGTGTATTTCTCCCTTTTCGAGCCACTTTTGTGGCCGCGCTTCGTCACCAACTCTTTTGCCGCCGCTTTTTTATGCGTGTTTCTGTGTGTCGACATACGCCGCGCTTACAAAAAGACGCGGTTTCTGGCGTTCCACCTGTTCCTGTTTGTCTTTGCAGTGCATGGGACTGTCTTCGCCATTGCAGGCGCCGCCGCGCTCTTTAAACGCCCCGCCGGTGGCTATTCTGACCTCAACAGCGGCGCATCGGGCATCGCTATCTTAGAAGGCCTGCTGATGTTCTTTATCGCCAGCATCTGCGTGGCGATTTTGGTTCCAGAAAAGCTCAAGGCCCGGCTGAAAAGCTCAGCCATAACCGACGCGCTGTCTGGGCTCTACAACCGCGCCTATTTCATGGAGCAGCTGGACGCTGACCTGGAAGCGGAATCGAGCGGCGAAGGCGCTTTGGCTGTCATGTATTTGGACCTTGATGGCTTTAAGGAGGTCAATGACCAATACGGGCACCATGTGGGCGATGTACTGCTCATGCATGTGTCTGAGATTTTGGCGGATGTGAGCGGCAGCGGCACAGTCGTGGCGCGCATGGGCGGGGATGAATTTGCAATCATTGTGCGCGGCGAGCGGGCACTACGCCGGGCGAAAGACAAAGCCAGCGCCATTATCGCGGCCCTCTCCCAGCCCTTCCACCTCCAATCGGTCAGCGTTCTGGTCAACACCAGCGTTGGCATCGCCCAGCTCACCAAGAACAATGAGACTGCCGTCGAGCTGGTCCGGCGAGCAGATATTGCCATGTACGCCGCTAAGAAAGCGGGCAGGGGGCAATTCACTGTCTTTTCCAAAGCACTCGATGCAGAGCTGAGGGAAGCCAACTGGCTGAAGACCGAACTCTCCAAAGCCATCGACAACGATGAAATCGAGGTCTTGTATCAGCCCAAATTCGCCATGCACTATGGCAAGTTCCCGATGCTCGTGGCTGTCGAAGCACTGGCACGCTGGACGCATGCCGACAGGGGCAAGATTGAACCTAGCAAGTTCATCCCCGTTGCTGAGCAGAGCGGTCTGATTTTGGAGCTCGGCCAGCACGTGCTGCAAAAAGCATGTGAGGCGGCCGCGCACTGGCCTGAAATTGATTTGTGCGTGAACATCTCTCCGCGCCAGTTTAATGCGCCCAACCTCGTCCAGGATATCCTTTGGATTGCGGAAAAGGCGAAATTCTCCCCGCGCCGGCTGGAGCTGGAAATCACAGAAGGTGTTTTGCTATCGGCAGGGCACGGTGTCCGCGCAGTTATCGCGCAGCTGCAGTCTGAGGGCGTGAAGCTCGCTGTGGATGATTTCGGCACTGGCTATGCCAGCTTCAGCTACCTGCGCGATTATAAGTTCAACACCCTCAAAATCGACCGCAGCTTTGTCAGCGCCATGGAAGACAATGCCAAAGCGATGGCTGTCACAAAGGCTGTGGTCGCTTTGGCTCATGCCTTGGAGCTTCAAGTCACCGCCGAGGGCGTTGAGACGCGCGAACAGCTTGAATTGCTCACTGGGATGGGGTGTGACCTCATCCAGGGCTTCTTCCTCGCCAAGCCCATGCCCGCTGATGCGATCACAGACCTGCTTGAGCAGGCAGCAGCTCCCGCCAAGCAGGCGCTGACGGCCTGAGGGTCAAAAAAGCAGCGGCACCAGCACGTAGCTCAGACCGGTCAGCAAAAATATCCCGATAAGATTAAGCCGAAGCCCCGCGCGCGCCATCTGCGGCAAGGTCACCTGGCCGCTGGCGAAGATGATGGCATTTGGCCCCGTCGCCATGGGCAGCATGAACGCGCAGCTGGCCGCCATGGCAACGGGCATGGCAAGGCCCACAGGGTCTGTTCCCGTGGCGACGGCAATCGCGCCC
>JBCCDR010000352.1:0-3157 GCA_039030675.1 Pseudomonadota bacterium
CTTGCGGGCGTTTGGGGCCGGAGAGCGATGGGACGACCGTGCTCATGTCCAGCTCCAGCGTGTCGGTAAAGACGGGGTCAGGCGAGCCTGCCTCGCGCCACATGCCTTGTGCTTTGGCATAGGCTTCCACGAGCTTCACACGGGCGTCATCACGGCCGGTGAAGCGCAGATAATCCAGCGTGGATTGGTCGACAGGAAAGAAGCCGCAGGTGGCGCCATATTCCGGCGCCATGTTGGCGATGGTGGCTTGGTCAGCCAGGGTCAGGTCATCCAAGCCATCCCCATAGAACTCAACGAATTTGCCCACCACGCCTTTGGCGCGCAGCATTTGTACGATGGTGAGCACCAGGTCGGTGGCCGTGGTGCCTTCGGTCATGGCGCCGGTCAGTTTAAAGCCAATGACTTCTGGGATGAGCATGGAGACCGGCTGACCAAGCATGGCTGCTTCAGCTTCAATGCCGCCCACGCCCCAGCCGAGGACGGAGAGGCCGTTGACCATGGTGGTGTGGCTGTCAGTACCAACCAGCGTATCGGGATACGCGACGGTCGCGCCGTCTTGGTCCGCATCAGTCCAAACGGTTTGGGCAAGATATTCGAGGTTCACTTGGTGGCAGATGCCTGTGCCTGGCGGAACCACGCGGAAGTTGGAGAAGGCTTTCTGGCCCCAGCGCAGGAACTCATAGCGCTCTTTGTTGCGCTCCATTTCCAGTTCCACATTGCGCTGAAAGCTTTGCGGGTTGCCGAAATCATCCACCATGACCGAGTGGTCGATGACCAAATCCACCGGCACCAGCGGGTTAATCTTCTGCGCATCACCGCCCAGGTCTTCCATGGCAGCGCGCATGGCTGCTAAATCCACGACCGCGGGAACACCGGTGAAATCTTGCATCAGCACGCGGGCAGGGCGGTAGGCAATCTCATGTTTGGAGGATTTGGTCTGCAGCCATGCGGCGACCGCTTTGACATCGTCCGTTGTGACCGTGCGGCCGTCTTCAAAGCGCAGCAGGTTTTCCAGCAAAACTTTTAAAGAAAAGGGCAGGCGCGATACGTCGCCCAGCGTCTCCGAAGCCGCCTCAAGCGAATAATAGGCATAGGATTGGCCCTCCACATCCAGAGTGCGGCGGGTGTTTAAACTGTCCTGGCCAACGGTCGTCATGGGCGGTCCTCTTTAAAATCGGTCAAATATGGCGGCCTTATGCAACGATGCGCGCCTAAGAGCAAGGTAGCCAATGGGCGTATTGGGCGGATTTATGAACAAATCCGGGCCGGCGTATCGGCGGCGGCGTTGTTAACCATAATCAATCCAAAGCTTGCCCAATTGTTACGATATGGTTACCGTTTCGTTACAACAACAAGTCGGCGCGTGTGCAGGCAGCCGGCGGTTGCGTATTTTTTTTTGGGGGGAAGAGCATATGTCTCTAGCTAAAGTCACGCGCGCGTTTGCAGCGAGCGTCATTTCATTCACCGTCTTATCAACAGGGTCAGCTGAGGCAACGCCCTTTGAAAATGTGTTCATTTTCGGCGATTCTATCGTCGACAGTGGGAACCGGCACATCTCAGAAGGCTTTACCTTCGCGCCGCCTGCTCTTGGATATTTTGATGGGCGTCTGACGGGCGGCCCGTCTTTGGGCGATTGGTTCCAGTTTTACGCCGGCGCCGACGGCGGTTTCGGCGAAGCCTCGCTCACTGGCGGAAACAATTATTCCTACGCGGGTGCACGCATCCGCGACAACACAAATGATCTAGGCCCTGGCACAGACGACACGCCGGACCTGCGCGCCCAGGTCAACAGCTACTTGACCTCTCCAGGACCGGCGCCGGGCCCCAATGACCTGTTTATTATCAACGCGGGTGGGAACGATCTTCGTGATCTAGCCTTTGGCGTTCCTGATTTGCCGACCGTTGATGCGGAAATTGATCCTTTGAATATGTTTCCGCCAGACTTGAATGGTGGGCTCTTCATTGCCTCCGCGGCGCAGCAATTGGTTGACGTGATTGTTGATCTGGAATTTAGCGGCGTGGAGAATATCCTGCTCATGCTGCCGCCCGATTCGGCCCGCGCGCCGGACACGATCGCCTTTGCCAATTCGCCCGCGAACCCCTTTACGCCAGAAGAACTTTTGACTTTGACGCGGCAGGGGTCGGAAGCGTTGCGCGATACCATCCTTCTGCGCTTGGGCCTGCGAGACATGAGCTTCGCCTCTGACTTGCGGACTTTTGATTATTTGCCCTTCACCGATGCGCTCATCAGCGACCCGACTCTGTTTGGATTTGCCGATGATCTGAACGTGACCACGCCATGCATAGGGTTCATGGGAGAAAATGGCGCGCCGGACGTGGATTGTTCTGGCTTTGCCTTCTTTGACAGCATCCACCCGACCTCGCAGGTCTATGAGGAGATTGCATTGGCAGCGCTCGGCCAAACGTTTGGGCTGCCCACTGAGGTCTCCGAGCCTTCAAGCCTCGCGCTTTTAGGCCTCGGCCTTGCCGGCTTTATGGCCTACCGCCGCCGCGCTGCATAAGCGCATTGCGCCAGCGTCTCTGGCGGCAGTAGGCTCGCGCCACTATGCCGCCTGATTCGCTTTCTGCAGATTTCACCGTCCGCGATCTCACCATAGATCGCGGCGGTGTTGTTTTGATCGACGCGCTTTCCTTTGGTTTGAGCGCTGGCGATATGCTGGTTTTGCGCGGCCCCAATGGCAGCGGCAAAACGTCTTTGTTGCGGGTGCTCGCTGGCATTGGGGCAGCGCAGAGTGGTGCGATAAGCGCTTGCGGTGTTGACCAGAGTGACGATGCCGCGGGTTATGGCGTATTGATCGGCTACTGGGGGCACCGCGATGGTCTCAAGGAGGCGCAAACGGCCTTGGCCAGTTTGCAACAGTGGCAGGCCCTATCGGGCCAAACCCTCAGCGCAGAGGATGCCGATGCTGCTTTAGAGCAAGTGGGCCTGGCAGGCCGCGCAGACTTTCCGGTGCGAACCTTCTCAGCCGGACAGCGCCGCCGCCTTGGCCTAGTGCGGCTGCTTTGCAAGCGTGCGCAGGTATGGCTGCTGGATGAGCCGTTCACGGCGCTTGATCAAGACGGGCGCGCGCTGCTGACCAGTCTCTTTGAAGAGCACCGCAAAACCGGCGGCATCATTATCGCGGCCCTGCATGAC
>JBCCDR010000353.1:0-3145 GCA_039030675.1 Pseudomonadota bacterium
CGACGACATCTGTCAGCGCATCGCAAATATGGGCTTGGCCATCGCGAAAGATGGAGCCTTTTGCGTGGTTGCCAGCAAAATTGAGCGCAAAAACCTCACCCGCTGGCAAGACCTCCTTTAGCCGGCCTGCATGGCGCTGCAAATAAACCGGGCCCATCCGTTTGCACCGCGGGCACGCATCAATGAGTTCGGCCAACGTGCGCTTGCCGTCTCCCTCGACGGTGGCGGTGTATTTCATCGTGAGCGAAAAGATGGATCCTTTGGCTTGATCAGGGTGGCGGATGTAAAAAATGCCAGCCTCTGCGCTATACGGCACCTTCTTTTGCAGCATAATCCGGTGCCCAGCGGGAAAGTCCGTCAGATAGGTTGCAAGCTCATCCGTTGAATGGATGGGTCTCACACCCGAACCGCGCAGCCCTGTGTCCGGCTTGGCCACAATGGGGAAGGCGATTTGTGCTACATCCATGGCCTTGCTTGCTTGCTCGAGCTGCTCAGCTGGGGAGCCGTAAGGGGTCAGCGTAGTGCTTGGCGCGATGAAGCTTGCCGCATAAGGGCCCGCCAGCTCAAACACATCAGACTTGCGCTCCCCAACAGCTCCGCCTGCGAAGATGGACGGGTTTGCAAGGGCCGGTAGGGTCATGGAGCGATAGCGCACCATCAGCCACAGCGCATAGATAAATACCGGGGCGTAGAAAATAACGGGATGCAAAAACTCAAAGCGAGACATACAGCTTGGCCCAGGATTAAGGGGGGGCATCCCCTCATTCGGGCGCTCCATGATGTCAGCCTTGATCCTGGAGGAGCGCAGCTGTTTTGCGCCGTTTCACAAGCCAGCGTTCGGCCAGGTAGACCAGGAGGATGACGGCGGCGATGGCGGCATATTTCCAAGGCCCGACGTCTAGCAATATGTTGCGTCCTAAATAGAAAACCGCAAAGAACAGCGCCACGGTCCAAACGGATACAGCGATAAGAACCGCTTGGCAGAACCGCCAAAAAGAAGCGCCGACATAGCCAAGAGACGTATAGGTTGGAAGCCGCATGCCGGGCAAAAACCGCGTTGAGACGACAAGGGAAAAGATACGGTCCTTGCCAAGAGATCTCACCCGCTGAGCGGCGCTGCTATCAACATAGCGGCGCAGCCCCGGCATACGCGCTGCACCATAGCCCAGGCCAAACAAGCCCATGTCGCCGACCACAATGCCGATGAGCAAGGCCGTCAGGCCGGCGGAGGGTTCCATCATGCCAGTTGCGGCTAGCAAGGCCGTGGCGACAATGGCCACGTCCTCTAGAATGAAAGTGGCGACAATCACTGCAAAGAAGCCCGTGATCGGTGGCAAGCCACTGAGGAAGGCCAGTACGGTTTCGAGCGTATCGGCTAGCATGACACCGTATCAGTGCGAGCGGCGGCTTGGATCATCCGCCACAAACGGTCCATCTCGTTCCATGGCAGAAAGTGATTCTGCCCTTCGATGATCTCGGTCTGGCACACCATTGCCGGTTCGTACTTCTTCTTCATGTAGTCCACGTTTTCAATCGGCACCAACTCGTCTTCTGTGCCGTGTATGATAAAAATCGGTACCTGCGTATCCCCCAATTCCTGTTCTAAATCAATCAACTCAGCCTCAAGCGACATCAACTCTGCGTTAGCATTACGCAAGGTGCGACCGATCAAGAACTTGATCGGCTGAATGGTGGCGAGGCGTTGGGCCCAGTGAATTTTTTCAAGATCTGGGTCGAGCGACGCGGCGACCAGCACAGCCGTCTTTATCGATTTAGGCGCCGCTAAGGCCGCTGTCGCTGCGATCGGGCCGCCTAAAGAATGCCCGACGATGATGATGGGAATTGGCCTATCGCCGCGCGCTTGCTCTGCAACCGCGATTGCCGTGTTGGCCTGGCTTTTCAGAGAAGTAACCGCCGCCTTTGGCCGGCTCTCGCCATAACCGGGCCTGTCATAGGCGACGGCAGCTAAGTCATCTGGCGTTTGCGCAAGCATATCAACCCAGCCGTCCGCTGACCCCGGCGTTCCATGGATAAATAAGACTAGCGCTTGCGGCGCAACATCTGGCCAGCGTTCGAGCGTGCGTATTTCGCTCCCATTCGCGAGCACACGCCGTTCTTCAATGAGGCCAACTTGCATGTAATCTTTGCCAGATCCAGGTGGACCGCATGTGACCAAAAAGACCGAGAAAAGAGCGCATAAAGCGATTGCGATAGGCGATTTACGCATCTTTGCTCTTGCCCCTTTGGTTTGCGGTCATTGAGCCGCTTCACATGGCCGGCCTCTTATACCTCATCAAAATACGAGCAGGAAAGAAGGGACGTGTTTTAGCTGAATTTAACGAAATACCACTATTACGGCAGTGTGCAGGGTTCTAAAAGCGGATGAAAAAATAAGAAAATGAGCTATTTAGATGTACAGACCGCTCTTTTCAGTGGCAGTGCGGCTGAACATACCCTCAACCAGGTGAATGAAGCGCGCACGCTTGGCAAGCAGATTGCCGATGGCGGCGCTCTTGATGCATCTGAGCACGCCATTGAGCTGCTCAAAAGCGACATATCTGAGATCCGCCAAAGCTTGGCGTTTGAACTCAGACTAACGCCTGTCGTGCCCGAAACGCTCGCTCAAACGATCGCTACATCTGACGACCCTGAGGTTGCCGGACCGTTCCTTGAATCCTCACCTGTGGTGACGGAAAGCTTCATTTTAAACATCCTCGACCAACTCTCAGCCCACTCCCAGACCGCTGTGGCGAAACGCCCAGATGTGACGGACCGTGTGGCGCATGCCCTCATTGATATTGGCCATGAGGTGGTTCTCGTCCGCTTGGTGCGCAACGAAAAAGCGGGCTTGGAGCCAAGCGTTTTTGAACGCATTAGCGCGGCGTTTCCAGACAATCCCAGGATCACAAGGGTCGTTGCAGAGATCATTCCTTTGAACGCGCCAGTCTCGGAGAAGGCCGCATCTGAGCCTCCAACAGCGCAGCAGAGCCCACGCTTGCTTCCCTTCAACGTGCTGGTTTCGCGCGCGCGGGCATTCCACTTTTTGCTCGCTGTAGAGCGCGCGCAGTCAGAGATCGCTGCAGCCCAGTCTGACCTGCAGCAATTAGAGGCTGAAGCCGCGATCGCGGTGCAGGAATGGCAGGAG
>JBCCDR010000354.1:0-3143 GCA_039030675.1 Pseudomonadota bacterium
CATCTGGTGAGTGAGCGTGAAAGCGGCGTCGCAGCACTCATTGACCCTGTGCTTGATTTCGATGGCGCCAGCGGCCGCATCTGGACAGACAGCGTAGATGCATTTCTAGCGGATATATCGAGCAGATCAATACGCTTGAAATATGTTTTTGAAACCCACATCCACGCGGACCATTTAACGGCTGCAGCGTATGTGGGCGCAAAGACAGGCGCGCGCATTATCGCAAGCGCGGCAACGCCGCGCACACAGGCGCTGTTTGAAGCGGTGTACGATATCCGTTGCCCCGGGAATAGTTTTGATTACCTCCTAAACGACGGAGAAACCCTGCCTCTAGGCGCACTCACGCTCAAGGCAGTGGCTACCCCAGGCCATACCATTAGCTGCATGACGCTGCTTATTGAGGATTGCGCCTTTGTCGGTGACACGCTCTTCATGCCGGAGTATGGGACGCCGCGATGTGATTTTCCTGGCGGAGATGCATCGACTTTGTTTGCTTCCATCCAAAAACTCTACGCATTGCCAGATCACATCCGTCTTTTTTCCGCGCATGATTATTTGGCTCCAGGGCGCGATCATTTTGCCTGGGAATCGACAATCAAGGAGCATCGCGAGCACAATATTCATCTGCGCTGTGACACATCGCGAGATGCTTTCATTTCGATGCGCAAAGCGCGCGATGCCAAATTGAACGCACCGAAACTTATGCTTCCTGCGGTGCAAGTGAACATCTGCGGCGGGCGCTTACCGCGTCCCCACAAGAATGGCACTCATTATCTACAGCTGCCTTTGGCGCCGCCTAAAAATGGTATTCCTGGCGTTACCACGTGAGGCTTTACTCAATTTTACCGTGCTTTCGCTGGGTACGCAGCTATAGCGGGGAGACCCTTGTGGATGATGGCTTGGCAGCCATCATCGTGACCTTGATGCTGGTACCGCAATCGCTGGCTTATGCCATGCTTGCAGGCCTGCCTCCACAATCGGGCCTGTACGCGTCCATCTTGCCGCTTCTCGCTTACGCGCTCCTTGGCAGCAGCAACACGCTTGCCGTTGGTCCAGTTGCCATCCTTTCTCTTATGACCGCCGCGGCGACCGCCCAGTTTACGGCACTTGGGTACGGTGACCCTGTGACGCTAGCGATGACGCTCGCTCTTCTATCCGGTGCCTTCCTCGCCCTGGCCGGTGCGCTTAGGCTTGGATTCATCGCAGATTTTATCAGTCACCCAGTCATGATCGGGTTTATCTCCGCGTCCGGCGTCCTAATTGCACTCGGCCAGGCAAAGCACCTCCTCGGACTTTCTTTATCTGGGCAGAACCTGCTGGAAATAATCCCACCGCTCCTGGTTGGCCTCGGCGACGCGCACCGAGAAACAATGGCGATTGGCTTGGGGACCTTAGCGTCCCTGCTTGCGCTGCGGCGCTATTCAGCCTCAGTTTTATTGGCACTCGGTGCTCCCAAGCGGCTCGCGGCAGTGATGGCACGGGCGGCGCCAGTACTCGTCGTGATAGTCACAACGCTGATCTGCGCCCACTTGGACCTCGCCCAGCGGGGCGTAAGAATCGTCGGCAGCATTGAAGCGGCGATACCGACCATCGCACTTCCTGATGTCTCAATCACCATATGGATAGACCTGGTCGGTGCATCCGCACTTATCGCGCTCGTTGGTTTTGTGGAATCTGTCGCGGTCGCAGGTACCCTCGCCCGGCGGCGAGGTCAGCAAGTTTCTGCCAATCAAGAACTGACTGGTTTAGGCGCCGCCAATATCGCAGCGGGTCTGAGCGGAGGCTACCCAGTTACTGGCGGGTTTGCACGGTCAGCTGTAAATTTTGATGCAGGCGCGCGCACACCTGCCGCTGGCGCTTTCACAGCGCTCGGTATTTTAGGCGCCGTGTTCACGCTCACACCCGCTTTGTACTACCTCCCCCAAGCGACCTTGGCTGCCACCATTATTATGGCTGTTCTCTCACTGGTGGATGTTTCTGCTTTTTCGACCAGTTGGACGCATCACCGCCGCGATTTTTGGGCGATGGCGGGGACAGCTTTGGCCACTTTGCTGATCGGCGTTGAAGTCGGCATCATTTTGGGATTGGTCATCTCCGTCGGCTTTTATCTGCGCCGCACAAGTCGGCCAGTCCTCGAGGAGCTAAACTTTGGCCATCAAGCGGGGCGATTGAGCGCAAGCAGCAACAGTGCTTGGAAGGCATCCTCTCAGGTTCGGCTGGTTTCAATTGCAGACGACCTTTATTTCGCCAATGCTTGCCATGTGGAGACTAAGCTGACCGAGCTTGCCGCAGCTTCCACCAATTTATCCGACCTTGTGTTGGCTTTTTCGGCAGGCATCGAGTTGGATATGACGTCGATTGAAATGTTGGAGCGCCTTGATGGAACTTTGGGGGCGATTGGCATTGAGCTGCATTTAAGCGGCGTTTCGCCCGAGCTTCTTCAAACACTCAATGCAGTGGGCTTCATCAATAGCCTATCCGGCCAAGTCTTCAGCGATACAAACGCAGCGTACCGGTCCTTGACAGCACCCCTGGAGGATCCCGCAGCAGCCATTTGAGCTTGGTTGTTTAGCACACGGGTTCGTTTAGCAGCTGTATTTGGGATGCATGATAGCCTGTTCTACACCTGTATAGAACCTGGAGCTACATGGGCTGCTTACACAAACCATAGAGAAGAACCAGCTGTCCTGATCTCAAAGCGTCCAAGCAAGCGGCTTCAACGGTATCGTTATCCCTGGTTGTATGGCTGTCTTCTCGCAAAGCGGCATCGCGCACAGCAAACCAGCTGGCAATAAGGAATTGGCCATCCAGACCGGGGGACGCGCAAGTAAAGGCTGCAGCAGTGGCGGGCAGCGCCAATATTGGCGCTCCAAGGGCCGCTTCCAGCATGGCCGGATCATAATCTGCCGCCGCATTGGTGCCAAAGCCTGGAGGATCGCAGAACCACGCAGCGGCCTCACTGTCATCCGGCACGCCATACACTCCATTTGGGCGCGGGCGCGGTGCGGCAGGCCCTAAGGAGATGCCGGTGCCGGTGCCTCTTGCGGCATAGACAAGGTGACCGCCGATGGGCACGAAACGGCGATGCTGGTCCTGAGGCAGCGCATCTGCTTTATGCACGGGTGCGCAGTGCTGGCCGAGCC
>JBCCDR010000355.1:0-3142 GCA_039030675.1 Pseudomonadota bacterium
CGCACGGGCCGCGCGGGCAAGGATAAGGTGCTTAAAGTGCCGCCTGGCACGCAAATCTTCAGCGAAGACAAGTCCATCATGCTGGCTGACCTTAAAGCCGTGGGCGATAGGGTCCAGCTGCTCAAAGGCGGGGATGGCGGCCTGGGCAACAGCCATTTTAAATCCAGCAAGAACCAGGCCCCCCGCCGCACCATTCCAGGCGGCGAGGCAAGCGAGATGTGGATTTGGCTGCGGCTGAAACTGATTGCCGACGCCGGCCTTGTCGGCCTGCCCAATGCCGGCAAATCAACCTTCCTAGCCGCCGTCTCCAACGCGCGCCCGAAGATTGCGGACTACCCCTTCACCACCCTCTCGCCGAACCTCGGCGTGGTCGAAATGGGCCGCTCCAGCTTTGTCTTGTCTGATATCCCCGGCCTCATTGAAGGCGCGAGCGACGGCGTTGGCCTGGGCCACCGCTTTCTGGGCCATGTGGAGCGCTGCCGGGTGCTCATCCACCTGGTCGATGCCACGCAAGAGGATATCTGCAAAGCCTATGACACCATCACCGCTGAGCTCAAAGCCTATGATGAGACGTTGGCAAGCCGGCCCATGTTGCTGGCGCTGAGCAAATGCGATGCGTTGACTGAGGAGGCCCTTGAAGAGCAAGTGGCGCTCCTGACCAGCCACAGCGGGCAGCAGGTCCGCACGATTTCCGCCGTCTCCGGCCAGGGCATAAAGCCTCTCTTGGGCGAGGCGCTGACCCATATTGGCGATAAGCGCTCAGAAGAGGCCATGGCGGAAACCAGCGGAGACGATGCGGAGGCGTGGTCGCCTCTCTAGGGGCTGGCCGGATGAGAGCCTCATGACCCAAGCCCTGCGCCTAGATGCCTTTGGCCGCATCGTTATCAAAATTGGCTCTGCCCTTGTGGCGGACGATGCGTCAGCCTTGCGCTCTGACTGGATTGCGGCTCTGGCAGCGGACGTGGCGCGCCTCACACAGGGCGGACAGGACGTTATCATCGTCTCGTCAGGCGCCATTGCCCTTGGCGGCGCAAGCCTTGGCGTCAACGGAAGACCAAGCCGTTTAGACGA
This sequence comes from Pseudomonadota bacterium, assembly GCA_039030675.1. Taxonomy (GTDB): domain Bacteria; phylum Pseudomonadota; class Alphaproteobacteria; order Sphingomonadales; family CAKZYD01; genus CAKZYD01. Next base: position 1,072 of record JBCCDR010000355.1, read on the forward strand.
AGCACAAGCGGCGGCCTGCGTTGGCCAGATCACGCTCATGAACGCCTATCGCACGGCCTTTAACGACCATGGAAAACAGATCGGCCAGCTGCTGCTGACCCTGTCAGACCTGGATGGCCGGCGCAGCTACCTCAATGCACGCGCGGCCTTAGACACGCTGCTGGAGCGCGGCATTGTGCCAGTCGTCAATGAGAACGACGCCACAGCGACGGAAGAAATCCGCGTTGGCGACAATGACCGGCTGGCGGCCCGCGTCGCGCAAATGACGGATGCGGATCTGCTCATCTTGCTGAGCGATGTGGACGGGCTCTACACCGCCAACCCTGCGCAGAATAAAGAGGCACAACACATCGCGCAGGTCGATAGCATCACGCCGGACGTCCTAGCCCTTGCCGATACGCCCGACCCCGCCGCCATGAGCCGCGGCGGCATGCTCACTAAGTTGCAAGCGGGGCAAATCGCGACGTCATCAGGCTGCCAAATGGTGATTATGAACGGCGCGGAGATCGCCCCTCTGTCGCGGCTGGAGCAAGGCGAACGCCATAGCGTCTTTCGCACATCGCAGAGCCGCCGCCAGGATGCACGCCGGCGCTGGCTGTCGGGGCAGCTTGGCGCGCAAGGCGCTATCGCAGTTGACGCGGGCGCACATAAGGCCTTGCTGAGCGGCAAGAGCCTGCTGGCAGCCGGCATTGTCAGCACCAAAGGACGCTTTACCCGCGGGGATGTGGTCTCGCTCTTAGGCCCGGATGGCAGCGCCTTAGGGCATGGCCTGAGCAATTATGACAGTGCCGAGATTGACCTGATCGCTGGTTTGAAAAGTGACGACATTACCGCAAAGCTGGGCTATACGCGCAGTCAAACGGTGGTGCACCGGGACAATCTCGTTTTAAAGCAAGAAGGAAGCGACACGTGAACGCGCCAGTCATCGATGTAAGCCAGGATAAAAGCGCCGATGCCCATGTGCGCGCCATTGCCAGCGCTGCGCGGGCTGTCCTGCCGCGGCTGGCCGCCCTGAGCGAAGAGGCCAAGAATGCTGGCTTGATGGCCGCTGCCGCGCGGATTCGCCAGGACGCTGAGGCTATTTTGGCGGCCAATGCCTTGGACTTAGAAGAAGGCGAAGCGTCCGGCTTGCCTGCAGCCATGCTCGATCGGCTGGCTTTGACCGCAGACCGCCTTGAGGGCATCGCCAGCGCCGTGGAAGCCGTTGCCGCCCTGCCCGACCCTGTTGGTGATGAGCTTGCCCGCTGGGACCGGCCCAACGGCCTCGATATTGCCCGTGTGCGCGTCCCCATTGGCTTGATCGGCGTTATTTATGAGAGCCGCCCGAATGTGACGGTGGATGCAGCAGCCTTGTGCCTCAAAGCTGGCAATGGCGTCGTCCTGCGCGGCGGCAAAGAAAGCCTCAACAGCGCCCAGGCCCTACATAAAGCCTTTTGTGCGGGCCTCAAAAGCGCTGGTGTACCATCTGACGCGGTCGCTTTGGTCAACACACGCGACCGCGCGGCGGTCACCACCATGCTGACGGCCGCTGACCTGTTTGACCTGGTCGTGCCGCGCGGTGGGCGCTCATTAGTGGAAAAGGTGCAAACCGAAAGCCGCGTCCCTGTCCTGGCCCACCTGGAAGGCATCTGCCACGTCTATGTGGACGGCGGAGCCAATTTGGACATGGCCGCAGATGTGGTCTTTAACGCAAAAATGCGCAGGCCTGGCATTTGCGGCGCGGCGGAAACGCTGCTCATCGACCAAGCCGTTGCCGCGCAGTGCCGCCCCATTTTAGAGCGCCTCGCAGAGGCCGGCTGCGAAATCCGCGGGGATGAGCAGACTGTGTCCCTCTTCCCCGCCGCCAAGCCTGCCAAGGAGGTCGATTGGTCCACAGAGTATCTCGAGGCTATCATTAGCGTGCGTGTCGTAGACGGTGTTGCAGGCGCCATTGGACATATCGGCCAGTACAGCAGCGGTCATACTGAGAGCATCATCACCGACAACGCCGCTGCGGCAGAGCGCTTCTTAAATGATGTGGATAGCGCCATCGTCATGCACAATGCGTCCACCCAATTTGCCGATGGCGGCG
>JBCCDR010000356.1:0-3127 GCA_039030675.1 Pseudomonadota bacterium
AGGCCTGCCAGGGAAGGACGGCTTTTATGCGCTGGCCCTTTCATGCACTGGTTTATGCTCTAGTGAAACCGAGCAGGCAGCGCCGCAAAACCTTGCAGGACGTTATTGAGGATTGGCTGAGGTTCTTCAACACTAATGGTCGTCACCTGGGCCAATAAAGCCTTCAGCAAAGCTTCCATCTCGAGCCGGGCGAGATGCTGGCCTGCGCAAACATGCGGTCCGTGGCCCCAACCCACATGGTCGCGGGCATTTCGGCCCACCACAAAGTCATCTGCGTTTTCGTAATGACCTTCGTCCCAATTGGCGCTGGCGTATAAAATCGCGACGCGCGCGCCTGCTGGGATCGTGGCCTCCTCGACGCGGTAATCTTCTTGCACGAACCTGGTGAAGCTACGGATAGGCGACGCTAGCCTGACACTTTCATTGACGACGCTTGGTATGAGCGTGGTATCGTCCTTTAGAGCCTCAAAAGCCCCCGGCGTTATCGCCAAGCGCCAGAGCATGTGCGCGGACGCGAGGATGGTGGTGTCAAGACTGGGCGCGACATAGTCAATGATCATCATCGCCGCTTCGCTGGGACTGATCGTGCCCTCAGCAGACGTGTCTAAAATGGCCCTTGCCCAGCCGCCTTCGCGCACCGTTTGCGGGCGCAGCTGAAAGGCGTATTGCAGCAGCCCGAGCGCATGCTGCATGGCAGAGGATGTACGCTCATTCATGGGGCCAAGCGCGTCAAAGGTGGCCGCTGCCCAGCTGAGCATATTGCCCCGGCCTTCCTCTTCCAGGCCGACAAGCTCAGCGACAATAGAGAGCGGCAGATGCGAGGCAAAATCCTTCACACCGCAAAAGCCATCCCGGGACACCAAGTCATGCACGAGACGATCAGCAGTGTCCTCCACGCGGTCTTGAATGTCTTTCAGCGCTTTGGGCATCAAGGGCCGCATGAGGATCGAGCGGCGATGGTTGTGAAGAGCGCCGTCGCTGGTAATCGTGGCTTCATTTGCTGCGCTATTCATGGGCTCATTGGCGGCCACGCCTTTACCGCTGATCAGGACATCATCAGCGCGCAGCGCCGCTTTGACAGGGCGAAATTGGGTGATGGCGTAGAGGTCATTGGCTGGCACGTGCACAACAGGTCCGAGCGCACGTAGAGCTTGATAGCGCGCCGCTGTGTTGACCAGCGTGTCATCGCTGTACAAATCAATGTCGCTCGGCGGGAATGTCACGGTTTTAGCGTCACATCGCCGACATAGACGCTGTCCTCGCCTAGCTGGGCGTTCACTGTTGCCAAGCCTAGTGAAGGGTGCTCCACGTCAATGCGGTATGCGCCGCTTCCCGGCTTCAATTTGTCGATCTTGAACTCACCAAAGGCGTCCGATGTGGCTGACCCCACCTGCGCATCCTCTTGGAAAAGCGTGATAGACGCGCCCTCCACGCAGTCTTCAACGCCGCCATCAGCGGCAATAACTGTGCCCGCAATAAAGCACGCCTCGAACCGGTAGAGGTTCTTATAGTAGACGCGCGGTTTGGTGCCAAATTCTGGCTTGAGAATTTCAAGGCCCTCTTCTTGGACGCGCTTTGCCATTTCACTGTCAGTGACTTTCACCGCTTCAATGGCGCCAGGCGGACAGGCATCGACGCAGCGCGGATAAGACCAGCCTTGATCGAGCAAATGCGCATCGAACGTCCAAATCTGCGGCAGTTCCAGCTCTTCATTCCAGATGATGGCCCCATGCGGACAGGCTTCGACAATGTCCTTACGGCCTTTGGCTTTGACAGGATCAATGATGGTAATACCATCCGCGCGCTTTCGTACAGCATCCCCGCCAACCTCTTGGCAAGGCCCTGCATCGCAGTGGTTGCACGTCTTCAGCAAATACGCTGCATCAACCATTGGCGTTTCGCCGCGCACTTTGCGGGTAAGCGTGAAGATGTCGCCACCATGTTCTGGCAGCGGCGCGCTATAGCCAGGAAAGTCGTTGCCGACATATTCATCCTTGGCGGCCAAAATCGCATTGTTGCCATGCGCGCTTTTGGCCACATCAATGATGAGGTTCCATTTGGATGGTTCTGTGGTCTCAGGCTGCTCGGGCATTGCGCAACACCTCCAATTGGTCAAACTTTTCAACTTGTACCAGCGTGGAGTTGGGCGCCATGGAGTGCGTCCCGCTGGTTTGTGAGCGATCTGGCGTCAACATGTTGAGGCAGCCGCCAATCTCAACGGTTTCATTGTCGACAGTAATCAGGTCAAACTTAGCGCTCGACTGATAGCCTTTGACCGTACCGGCACCCAGCATTGGCGACACATCGGCAGCACAAATCACCGTGCCACGGTCGTTATAGATTTTCACGAGATCACCGCTTTCAATGCCGCGCTCGCGTGCGTCTTTCGCGCTGAGGCGGAGCACCCAATAATAATATCCATCCACCAAGACGCGGTGGTCTTTAATCTGGTCGGTAAAGGCCGTGTTATCGGTATGGGTGTGAAAGCTGTAGCGGCTATGGGTACACACCATCTGCAGCGGGAACTTGCCATACAGATCCGTCGTCTGCGGACCTTCCCAAGATGGGATGTAGCGGTTCACTGCTGGCCGGTCGGGCGAGAGATGTTCCGCGCGCCGCAGGGTTGTGGGCACGAACTCGAACTTGCCGCTCGGGGTCTGCAAATCATAGCCATATTGGTCAGCAAACTGCGATGGCAGTGGGAAGGGTTCGGGAATGTCTTTGCGCTTGCCTTCCGCGAACCAACGCATGGCAACCGGCGCCCTTAAGTCTTCCTCTTCCGCAGGCAGCACGTAATAGCCGCGCTTTAAAAACTCCTTCCAAGATATTTTTGATGGCAGGTCGGAGCTGTCAAAAATGCGTTTGCACCAGTCCAGCTCGCTGCACCCTTCTGTGAATACCGAGGAAAGGCCCAGCCTCTGCAAGACGCCTTCAAAAATCTGATAGTCCGATTTAGACTCGCCCAAAGGCTCAATACATTTGTGCTGAAGCGCAATGACGCGGTGGTTGAGCATCTCAAAGGCGTGGTGACCATAGCCGCCGGCGTTGCACCATTCGCCAATGTCCCAGCGCTCAAAGTTGGTGCAAGCGGGCAGGATGATGTCTGCGAATTTCGCATCGCCTTCCA
>JBCCDR010000357.1:0-3116 GCA_039030675.1 Pseudomonadota bacterium
CAAAAGCCTGCTTCCGCTTCGGCCACGATCACTTCGGCATTCGGGAAGGCTGGGCCATCTGCGCCCAGCAAACCGCCGATATGGTCGGGATGCAGGTGGGTGATGATGATCGTGTCCACATCACCCGGCGCGACACCTGCCGCGTTTAGGCCAGCGCTCAGGCGGCCAAAGCCGGGGCCAAGTATGTCGACCGCGCCCATGCCTGCATCGATCAGGATCGTCCGATCCGCCGAACGCATCAGAAAGGCCGTCACCGGCGCGGGCAGCGTGTCGGGGCCAACGCCCGCCTCCGCAATGGCTGCGTCAATCGCAGCAGCGTCCGGGCCAAAGAAGAACCCGCGGCCCAAAGGCGCAATCCCGTCCAGCAGCGCCGTGATCCGGTAGCGGCCCAGCGGCGCATCATACAGCGCCGCACCCGGCGCGGCGGCATGGCCATCTGCAGCAACAGCACCGGCCTATCTCAACATTTTGGTTTCAGGAGCGCGCGCGCCGGACTTTTTGTCCGCCGGCCTTTCCATTCCACTCGACCACATCACCGAGACCGCTGGGGTTCGAACGCTGTTTGGCCGTCTAACGGTGCTGCTGCGCGGGTATGACCACGGCTATCACATGATGGTCGATATCTCATACGCAGACCACTTCTGGCGTTTCGCCAAGGCGGTGCTGGATGAGTAGTCGCGCTGCACAGCTCCTCGCCAAAACCATCTGCTGGGACAATCATGCCTGCATGCCGCACCGGCAAGAGCCGGAGTGGATGGAGCAGCTGCAAGCTCATAAAGACGTTGGTGTTGATGTCGTATCCCTAAACCTCGGTGATGCTGATGTTTCCTTTGAAACCCAACTGGCAATGGCAGCGCACTTCTCCGAGTGGGTCAAAAGCCATAGCGAAGCCTACCAACTGGCCTACACCGTTGCGGATATTCACACCGCCAGAGCGAGCCAAAAGCTGGCCATCATCTTTGACGTGGAAGGTGGCAAGGCCTTGGACGGCGACTTACGCCGCATCGAGACCTGCAAACAGCTCGGCGTGGCTTGGATGGCGTTGGTTTTTAACCGCGCAAATGGCATTGGCGGCGGCGTTCATGACGAAACAGACCATGGGCTCACGGCGTTTGGCCGCGATGTTGTTCAGGCACTTGAGGAAACCGGCATCATGGTCTGCTGTTCCCACACTGGGTACAAAACGGCGGAAGACGTCCTTGGCGTTGCAACGAAGCCTGTCATTTTTTCTCATTCTAATGCCAAAGCGCTGCATGACCATCCAAGGAATATCCCCGATGACCTCATAAAGGGCTGCGCGGCAAGCGGCGGCGTGGTGGGCGTTAACGGCCTAAGCATCTTTCTCGGCGGCAAAGACCGGATGCCAGAACGTTTTGTTGATCACATAGAGCACATTGCAGGCGTGGCGGGAACCGCACATGTGTCCATCGGCTTAGACTATGTCTTCGACCAGGACGATATGGACGCGCAGCTCGCTGCTGCACGAGGCACCTGGCCGCAAGGCTATGGGTATGAGCCTGGCATCAAATATCTCGGGCCAGACATTTTTCCATGCGTCGCCGACATACTGCTAAGCCGCGGTTGGGCAGATGAGGCCATCAAAGGCGTGCTTGGCGAGAATTTGATGCATGTCGCGGAGGTGGCATGGTCGTAGCGCCAACATATGACGACGTTTGCGCTGCGCGACAAAGAACGCAAGACTTGGTTCGTAAAACTCCTTTGCTGGAGTTTGACCACCTCAACGAGGTCGCTGGCCGTCGCGTCTTGGTCAAGCTAGAGACCATGCAGCATACCGGCGCCTTTAAATTTCGCGGCGCCACTGCAAAGCTGACTTTGTTGAGCGACGCGCAAAGACAAGCGGGCGTGGTCGCCTATTCGACTGGCAATCATGGGATGGCTGTTGCCGCAGCCGCACAGATGCTCGGCATCAAGGCGACGATCGTCGTTCCCATCGATACCCCTCAAGTCAAAATTGATCGGATGGCAGAAAGCGGGGCAGCCATCCGCCATTGCGACCGTTTTAAAGAGAACGGGGAAGAGATCGCGCGCACACTTGCAAGCGAAACAGAAGCGACGTTTGTGCACCCCTTTGATGATGCAGACGTCATTGCCGGCCAGGGCACACTCGCTGCTGAAATGATCGAGCAGGCGCGCGCAATCAACTCATCGATGGACGCATTGTTGGTGAACAGTGCGGGCGGAGGCTTTGTTTCTGGCTGTCTTTTGGCGTCCAAGGCGTTGAGCCCCAGCACGCAGGTCTGGTCCGTTGAATGCACCGCGTGGGATGCAATCCGCCGGTCCATGAGCAGCGGCTGCCATGAAGATAACCTCAGCGCTCCTAAAAGTGTGTGCGACGCCATTCAAGCACGTGCGCCAGGAGCAACGGGATACCGCGTTTTCTCCCAACTTTTGGATGGCGCGATTGCAGTCACCGATGACCAAGCGCTTGATGCGCTGCGCTATGCCTTCAACCGCCTTCGACTGGTTGTCGAACCTGGCGGCGTTGTAGGGCTGGCCGCTGTTTTACAAGACATGTTGCCAGCAGAGTTCAAAACGGTTGGCATCGTCTTATGCGGTGCCAATGTTGATCCAGCGAGCTATGCGTCCTGGCTTGAGGCTGAAACATGAGCCCAAGCGCGCCAATCCAGCTGTTCGGCCACCCTAGGGGCATCTTCATTTTGTTCCTGGTGGAGATGTGGGAACGTTTTTCTTACTATGGGATGCGTGCGCTTCTCATCTTTTATTTAACGCAGCACTTTGCGTTTTCAGATGCGAAATCGACCGCCATCTACGGCGCCTACACGGCGCTCGTCTATGGGAGTGCAGTCGTGGGTGGCTGGCTCGCAGACAAACTCATCGGCGGATGGCGCAGCGTTGTGTGGGGCGCGCTGCTTATCATGGCGGGTCATCTGGCGCTCATAGTGGAAGGCCAGATAGACCCCATGAGCGCTCTCGGTCAGCAGTTGTTTTACTTCAGCCTGGCCCTCATCATCACAGGCACTGGACTGTTCAAACCCAATTCCACGACCTTGGTTGGACAGCTCTATCCTAGCGAGGACAGCCGGCGTGTTACGGGCTTCTATATCTTTTATGTGGGGATTAATTCAGGCGCTGCA
>JBCCDR010000358.1:0-3079 GCA_039030675.1 Pseudomonadota bacterium
CCGTCGACGTCTCTTTAACAGGTAAAATCGCTCTCAATGCGGAAGAACTGAAGTCCGTGAGCAGTGGTGCGTCGCTTGCGGGGGTGTTGTCGCTCGCCTTGGTCACGCTCGTTTTGTTTTTTGGAACACGCTCTGTCCGCGCTGTGATCGCTATGGTTATCAACCTTCTGGTGGGGCTCATCATGACCGGCGCCGCGGCTTTGCTGCTCTTTGGGGCGCTGAACATCATCTCCGTGGCCTTTGCGGTTTTGTTTATCGGGCTTGGCATTGATTTTGCCATCCACCTCATGCTGCGCGCGCGCGAAGAAGCGAGTGAGAGGGGGCTTGCGCCTGCTTTGGTGCATGCGGCTGGCACGTCCGGGCTTGCTTTGGCTTTATGCGCGCCGACGACGGCACTGGCCTTTCTCAGCTTCACGCCGACAGACTATGCTGGCCTGTCCCAGCTCGGCGTGATTGCTGCGATTGGGGTTTTTGTTGCTCTCCTGTCGTCGGTGACGCTGCTCCCGGCGCTCCTGATTTTGCTGTGCGTTCCGGCAGGCCGTGGATCGACACCCAGGGCTGGACAAAACCGTTTTGGACACAAGGCGATTGTTATTGGCACTGCATTGCTGCTGGTGCCTGCCGCGTATTTGGCCACGCAAATGCGCTTTTCAGCCGATCCCATTGCGCTCAAAGACCCCACAGCGCCATCGGTTCAGGTCTATCAGCGGCTGTTGGCGCAGGAGGGCTTTTCCCCGCATGTGATACACGTGTTAGCGCAAACGCCCAAAGGCGCTGCGGCCTTAGCGGCGAAGGCAGAGGCGCTGGCAGCGACGGGGCGCGTGGTGTGGGATGGGAGCTTTGTGCCCAAGGAGCAGCCTGATAAGCTTGAGCTTATCGAGGAGACCAATTTCCTCTTGGCGTCGGACTTGGTGAGCCAGGCAGCGATTGCCCCCGTCGATATCCCAAGCGCGCAAAGGGCAATGGCGCGGCTTGCCAAAGTTGCGCCCAGTATCGTGTTTGACATGTTCTTAAAGCGGGCCAAAGCAGAGCCGGGGCTTTGGGACACGCTCGCCCAGGCGCTTCTGTCCAGCAGCCTTGATCTGCGCGAGACACTGACCGCGCAGCTGAAGACGCAAGGCGTGTCAGCTGATGATGTGCCAGATGCCTTGCGTCAACGCTATCGCGGGACAGATGGCAGTTTTCGTGTTGAGATTTTCCCAAAAGAGACCATTGGTGATGAGAAGGCATTGGCCCGCTATGTGGAGGCTGTCACGTCCGTCTTTCCAAACGCAACGGGCAGCCCTGTGCAAATCGTGCGCTCAGGTGAGATCGTGGAAGGCGCAATGATCCAAGCCGTGCTCACCGCATTTGCGTTGGTGAGCGTGTTCTTGCTGGTGATGCTGCGCTCTTTCAAACAAGTCGTGTTCGTCTTAACCCCCGTGGTGATTGCCGGCGTCGTGACCATGGCCGCGGCAGTCTTGTTGGGGCTAAGCTTCAATTTTGCCAACGTCATCGTGTTGCCGTTGCTGCTGGGCCTGGGCGTTGACGCTGGCATTCACTATGTGCGCCGTGCGTTTGAAGGCAGTGATGCTGAGGTGTCTGAAACCGGCTCCACGGGGAGAGCGGTCTTGCTATCAGCGCTGACGACGATTGGGAGCTTTGGGACGCTGATGGTCTCTCGTCATGCGGGGACCGCGAGTATGGGCCAGCTGTTAACGCTGGCCCTCATATGCTTGATGGTCGCAACGCTGGTTGTGTTACCAGCGCTGCTGCGTTGGCGCGTTAAGACGCGCGGCGCCGGCGCATGATGCCAAGGCCGGACAGGCCGAGCCCCAGCAAGGCCAAAGACGCAGGTTCGGCGATTTGAGCGGGCGTTAACCGGTACAAAGCCGTACCCGTTTCTTCGCCATCGTCACCTTCATAGGCAATCAGCAAATAGCCCGAGCCATCGTCGCCGCTGATGAAGGACAGGCCTTCAGGGCGCTCAAGGCCTTCCGTGCTGATGACGGCCACCAGATACTGTTCCAGATCTTCAGCCATGATGCTGTCCAGATCCCAATCTGTCAGATCGAAGATCATCACGGCGCTGGAGCGTTCCAAGCCTAAGAACAAGAAGGTGCTGTCGCCAATGACACCGATTTCTACGGCTTCTGGCTCACTGCCTTTGTCATCGCTGCGGTTGTCTGGGAAATCCGAGCCCAATATCTCGAACATCTTGCGGTCAACAAAGCTTCCGCTGTCGAAGACGAGCTCACCTTCCGTATTCCACAGTGAGAAGGAGCGACCGCCATATGAAAACAGCGTCTCAAACTCGCCATCTATGTTGATCTCGCTTGGGATGATGCCTGGCGCGGTCGTGATGTTGAGGCGGCCCAGGTTTTCATCGAGTTGAAGTTGATCGATTTCCGCTGGCGTTCCAAAGTTTGGCGCCAAATCCACATCTCTAACGCGCTCTTCCTCGCTAAAGCCGTCATAATCGCGCGCGTCGCCTTCATTGGCACTGACGATGTATTCATTGCCGCCGATGTTGACCGTCGCGATGCCGTCGGGCTGATACATGCCGACCACGTTTGGCTGAACAGCGAAGTTAACGCCGCCGTCTTCATTGCTTGGGTCAATCTCGTTTCCGGGAATGCCGTAATCTTTAAATCCGAGACCGACGATTTCTGGATCCGCAGAGGGGTTTTCCAGGTCCACAATAGCCAGCGCGTTGTTTTCCTGCAAAGCGACATAGGCCTTTGTCCCATCCTGAGAGACGGCGATATATTCCGGCTCTAAGTCTTGGGATGCAGACGCGTTCGGGCCAAAAATGCGCACATTCGCAGACCGCAGGGCATCTTCAGAGCCGTCAAAGCTTTCAAAGCCAACATTTTCGACCGTCATGGCGTTCACATCAATGATGCTGACTGAGCCGGCTGGGTCGATTGTGTAGGCATCATTAGGCTCGCCTTCGTTTGCGACGACGATTTTTGAGCCATCGGGCGTAAATGTGAGCATGTCCGGCAGGACGCCGACTTCATATGTCTTGCTCGGGGCATTCAGATTATTGGTATTATAAAGCAGGACGGAGCCGTTTTCGGTGCCGGTTGTCCACCTC
>JBCCDR010000359.1:0-3048 GCA_039030675.1 Pseudomonadota bacterium
CCGGCTGCGCGCGCGCAAACCCACCCTATCTGATTACGACAGCGGATAATGTTCTGCTCTCTCACGGCGCAATCGATATCATGCTCGACGGCCTTGCGGCGGGCGCGGACGGGCTGTTTGCCTTTTCCGATCGGGAATATGTCCACGGCGTCCATGAAGATGCGCAGCGGCACTTTTACAAAGTGTGTGGCCGCGAGATTGCCAACTGCAACCTGTATGCCTTGGCAGGCCCCAAGGCCTTGCAGGCGGCAGAGATCTTCCGTGATGGCGGGCAGTTTATGAACAATCCCATACGGCTGTTGCGGGCTTTTGGGGTGTCCAACATCCTATTAGGGCGGCTCAATCTCATCTCCTTTGAAACGATTTCAACCCGCGTGTCGAAAAAGATGGGCCTGACGTTGCGCGCTATGTCCATGCAAGACGGAACACAGGCCATTGATGTGGACAATGAGCGCACTTATGGCGTCGCCGAAGGTGTCTTAAGGGGCACCATCCCCATTCAAGAGGGCATGGGCCCACCACCCTTTCAGCCAACGCTAACGCGCCCTTCCGAAGACAGCCCCGTTTAAAGCGACCAGACAAAGCCGACAGACCATGCAGCCTTTACAGATTCCGCAAGATGCCAAAGAAAAATTGCGCTTCCTCTACATCGCCAAGCATGCGCTTTGGGGCGGGACCATGCATCCTGAGGACGGCAACCACGCGATCTATCACCATGAGGTGCGCTCGAGCCTTGAACAGCTGGGCATCAACTTAGACTGCGCCAATAGCTACGAGGTGCTCTATGAACACCCAAACGTTGACATGGTCTTCCCTTTGCTCAACCGAGGCGGCTTTGTCGGCAGTGAAATGCTGCTACCGCTGCTGTGTAATAAGCACGGTGTCGCCTATGTGGGGGCTGGACCCTTTGTCCGCGGCCTTGGCGACGATAAAGCGACCTCAAAAATGCTGGCGACGCACCACGGCGTGCCCACGGCGCCTTGGTTTTGCTATCGCCGCGGCGCGCCTGTCCTTGAAGCTGATTGTCCCAAGGCCCAGCGCTGGGTCATTAAGCCAAATGCATCGTCAGCCAGCTGGGCCATCAGTGACGCAAGTACCTGGCTAGAGGTCGCGGACGCTGTACGGTCTCTCCACGGTCAAGGCCATGATGCGTTGGTGGAGCCCTATATCGATGGGTATGACGTGCAAGTGGCCTTCATTTGCAATGATGGGCCGAAGGGCCTGCCCATGCTCATCTACGAGCGGGAAGATACGCAGCGGTTATGGACGTATTACGAAAAGCGCGACCTGATTGAAAACACAGAAAAAGACAGCCTCAAACAATTTGATGATGCTGAACATGGGCCGAAAATAGCGGCGATGGCGAACACGCTCGCGCAAGCGCTGAATCCGTTTGACTATGGCCGCTTTGAGTTTCGCTTGGACCTCAAGACGGGGGACATCAACTTCATTGAAGTCAATTTGAACTGCAATCTTTGGTCTAAGAAAGTCATGGCAACGGCAGCGGCTCTGGCAGGCTTTAGCCACGGGCAGCTGCTCGAGACCATTCTGGCCGAAGCGCTGCGCCGCCATCATCTTATTGCCTGACGTCCATGGCCCAGGCGAACGATAAAGACCGCAAAGCAGCGGCACTGCGCGCCAATCTTCGGCGGCGTAAAGCAAGCAAATCGGATGGCCAAGGCACCGCAAAGACAAGTGATGAGACTGCCGCCCAGGGCCAAGACAGCGATCGCGAACCATCATAAGGCAGCGGCGGGTTGTGCTTGGTGAAAGCTTAGCTTAAGCCACTTTGTCCAGAGGCAAGCACAATAAGAAAAGGGAAGCATCCAACATGGCCATCATGTCCGACAAGTGGATTAGAGAGCGCTCACAGCAGGATGGAATGATTGAGCCTTTCGTGGACCGCCAGCACCGCGAAGGCACCATCTCATACGGGCTGTCCAGCTATGGCTATGATGCGCGGGTCTCTGAAGAGTTCAAGATCTTCACCAACGTGGATTCTGCCATTGTCGACCCGAAGAATTTCTCTAACAAATCTCTGGTCGATCGGCCTGGCCCGGAGTGCATTATTCCGCCAAACTCGTTTGCGCTGGCTCGCACGGTCGAATATTTCCGCATCCCCAAAGACGTGCTGGTCGTCTGTCTTGGCAAATCCACCTATGCCCGCTGCGGCATCATTGTGAATGTGACGCCGCTGGAGCCGGGATGGGAAGGCCATGTGACGCTTGAATTCTCCAACACCACGCCCCTGCCGGCGCGCATTTATGCCAATGAAGGCGCTTGCCAGTTCCTGTTCTTTGAAGGCAACGAGCCGTGCGAGGTCTCCTATGCCGACCGCAAAGGCAAATATATGGGCCAAACCGGGGTAACCTTGCCGAAACTCTAGGCAGTGCAGGGTGCTGCCTTAGGCGCGCCATAAACAGCGCGCACGGAGAGACCCATGGACAAAATACTCATACGCGGCGGCAATCGCCTGTCTGGCCGTATCGCCATCTCCGGCGCTAAAAATGCAGCGCTCCCGCTCATGGCAACCAGCCTGCTCACTGAGGACGCGTTGGTGCTGACCAACATGCCGCGCCTGGCTGACATCAACACCATGGCTGACCTGCTGATCGGGCACGGCGTTAAAGTGCAGATTGAAAGCGAGAACGGCGGCATTGGGCGCCGGGTAACGCTGCAAGCCAGCGCTGTGTCGGACCCGCTTGCGCCCTATGATGTGGTGCGCAAAATGCGCGCCTCCATTCTCGTGCTTGGGCCATTGCTGGCGCGCGGCGGCCATGCTGTCGTATCTCTGCCAGGCGGCTGCGCCATTGGCACGCGCCCCATTGATTTGCACCTAAAGGCCATGGAAACGCTGGGCGCGCAGATACGCCTGGAAGCAGGCTATGTGCATGCAAGCGCACCTGCAGGCGGCCTTCAAGGCGGGCTGGTGCGCTTTCCTTTCGTGACCGTGGGCGGCACAGAGAATGTACTCATGGCCGCCAGCCTGGCAAACGGCGTGACCCGCATTGAAAATGCAGCCATGGAACCGGAGATCACCGACCTGGC
>JBCCDR010000360.1:0-3048 GCA_039030675.1 Pseudomonadota bacterium
GGTTCCGGTGATGGTGTCTCTCACACTGACCGATATGGCGGGACGCAATTTGTCTGGTCAGAGCCCTGAGGCCTTTTGGTATTCGGTCCGTCACGCGCAGCCGCTTAGCTTTGGACTCAATTGTTCGTTCGGCGCGAAGGAGCTGCGCAGCTACGTCGCCACCCTGTCGAAAATCACTGACACACTCATTTGCGTCTATCCCAACGCGGGGCTGCCGAATGATTTGGGCGAATATGACGAAGCCCCCAATGAAACCGCTTCGTTGATAGAGGAATGGGCGCAAAACGGCCTCATCAATGTGATTGGCGGCTGTTGCGGCACAACCCCCAACCATATCGCAGCCATAAGCAAGGCGGTTGCGGGCTATGCGCCGCGCCCTTTGCCTGCGCTGAGCCCGCGCATGCGCCTGGCCGGCATTGACGCCCACGTATTTTAAAAAAGAGCAGGTTCGCCCCCATGACCGAGCAACCCTCCACAGCCCAGTTCATCAACGTCGGTGAACGCACCAACGTCACTGGCTCAGCCAAATTCAAGAAGCTCATCTTGAACGGCGATTATGATGAAGCACTCTCCGTCGCCCGCCAGCAGGTGGAAAATGGGGCGCAAATCATTGACGTGAATATGGATGAAGGCCTGCTCGATGCGCAGGCGGCCATGCAGACGTTTCTGCAGCTTATTGCCGCTGAGCCCGACATCGCGCGGGTGCCCATCATGATTGATTCCTCCAAATGGAGCGTTATCGAAGCGGGCCTTAAATGCGTGACCGGCAAATCGGTGGTGAATTCCATATCGCTTAAAGAGGGCGAGGAGGCCTTCATTCATCAAGCCAAGCTGTGCTTGCGCTATGGGGCGGCGGTGGTCGTGATGGCCTTTGATGAGCAAGGCCAGGCCGATACGGTCGAGCGTAAAGTCGAGATTTGTGAGCGTGCTTATAAGGTGCTCACGGAAAAAGTCGGCTTCCCGCCCGAAGACATTATTTTTGACCCCAACATCTTCGCTGTGGCCACCGGCATTGCCGAGCACAACCGCTATGGCTTGGATTTCATTGAAGCCACACGGGAAATCAAAGCGCGCTGCCCGCATGCGAAAATATCTGGCGGCGTCTCCAACGTGTCCTTCTCCTTCCGTGGCAACAATCCTGTGCGTGAAGCAATGCACTCGGTGTTCCTTTATCACGCCATCAAGGCCGGCATGGATATGGGCATTGTGAACGCCGGTCAGCTCACGATTTACGAAGACATCCCAGACGAACTGCGCGAGCGGGTGGAAGATGTCGTCCTCGCGCGTCGCGAAGACGCGACCGATAGATTGCTTGAAGTCGCTGAAAAATATCGCGGTGAAGGCGGCGCGCAGAAGAAAGTGCCTGACCTGAAGTGGCGCGAAGACACGGTTGAGAAACGCCTGGCGCACGCACTCATCCACGGCATCACGGACTTTGTCATCGACGATACCGAAGAAGCGCGCCAAAGCGCTGCCAAGCCGATCGAGGTGATTGAAGGCCCGCTGATGGACGGCATGAACATCGTGGGCGATTTGTTTGGCTCGGGCAAAATGTTCTTGCCGCAAGTGGTGAAATCCGCACGTGTCATGAAGCAGTCTGTGGCGCATCTGGTCCCCTTCATTGAAGATGAGAAGGAAGAGGGCGCCAAAGCCAAAGGCAAGATCGTCATGGCGACGGTGAAAGGCGATGTGCACGACATCGGTAAGAACATCGTCGGCGTTGTGCTGCAGTGTAACAACTTCGAAGTCATTGACCTCGGCGTCATGGTGCCTGCGCAGAAAATCTTGGATGTGGCGCAAGAAGAAGGCGCGGATATCATCGGCCTGTCTGGACTGATTACTCCTTCTCTTGATGAGATGGTCACGGTTGCTGAGGAGATGCAACGCCGGGATTTTGAGTGTCCCTTGCTCATCGGTGGCGCCACCACCAGTAAGGTACATACAGCTCTGCGCATTGAGCCTAAATACGACAATGTCACTGTCCATGTGCTCGATGCCAGCCGGGCTGTCGGTGTGGCCAGTAACCTGCTCAGCGACGACGGTGCAGAAGACTTCATTGAGAAGGTTCGCGGTGACTATGACCAAATCCGCGCACAGCGCGATGGCGGCAAGGCGATTGTTTTAGCGCCCTATGAGACAGCCGCTGCCAATGGCGCAGCGCTGGATTGGAGCGACTATGTGCCGCCCAAGCCGGCCACATCAGGCGTGCATGTGCTCGAAGACTATCCGCTTGAGGCTTTGGTCGAACGCATTGATTGGACGCCCTTCTTCCAAACCTGGGAGCTGGCCGGGCAGTACCCGGCCATCCTGGAGGATGATGTCGTGGGCGAAAGCGCGCGCGGCCTGAAAGCCGATGCGGACGCTATGCTTGCGCAAATTGTGAATGAGAAATGGCTCACGGCGAAGGCAGCCTACGGCTTCTGGCCGGCCAATGCGCGGGGCGATGACCTCGTGCTCTGGAGCGATGAAACGCGCTCTGAGGAGCTAGCCGTGCTCCCCATGCTGCGCCAGCAAATGCAGCGCCGCCCTGGCCGTGCCAACATGTCCCTCGCTGATTTTGTCGCGCCGGAAGACAGCGGCCTGACCGATTATGTTGGCGGCTTTGCCGTCACCACGGGCCACGGCATTGAAGAGCATATCGCGCGGTTTAAAGCCGCCAATGATGACTATAATGACATTTTGCTCAAAGCCTTGGCCGACCGCCTGGCAGAAGCCTTTGCAGAAAAACTGCATGAAGAGGTGCGCCAGAGCCATTGGGGCTATGCGGCTGGCGAAAGCCTAAGCAATGAAGAGCTTATCCGCGAAAACTATAGCGGCATCCGTCCGGCGCCAGGCTACCCAGCCTGCCCAGATCATAGCCTCAAGCCCATCCTCTTTGACTTGCTCGGCGCTACTGAGTCCGCTGGCATCACATTGACGGATAGCTTTGCCATGATGCCAACGGCTGCGGTCTCAGGCCTGTATTTCAGCCTTGCAGTGGTCGATCTGAATAGCCGCCAGATTGGGATCTCGATGGGCTACTACGCCGAGGTGCTGGTCTCGGACGAA
>JBCCDR010000361.1:0-3039 GCA_039030675.1 Pseudomonadota bacterium
ATACGGTCAACGAGAAAAAAGCTGGCGGGCCTGAACAAACAGCCGCCGGCTGAAATATCCTTCACGCGGCCATTGATTTGCGCCAAACGACCACTCACCAAGGCGCCATCAATCTGGCAGCGATAGCGCTCTAACGTCCGCATATCCGCAGCATTTTCAAAACGCATCTTAATGCGCTTATACAGCGCCTTAATCGGATTGATCGCCCAGCCCATACGCACAAACGCGTTAAAATGCGTCTTTAAGGACAGAAAAGAACGGAAAGACTTCATCTAGCCAGCCTTTCTTTCCTGCGCGTCTTCTTGCTCCATCTGCGTGATCATTTTTTGCGTCAGATCTGTATCGCGCACATCAGACAACTGAGAGGTGATCTGCCGCAGCGCCATTTCCATGCCCAAACGAGAGCGGCGAATTTCCTCAATCACGGTCTCATCACCGCGTTCACTTGCAAGAATGTTGGCAAGGACTTCGACCTGGCCAGACAAGGCGCGCTGCTGTGCTTGAAGCGCGCGGTTATGCTCCACAAGCGCTTCTAGCGTGCCATCTTGCCGGACAGCTGCCTCGTTAATAGCCTCAAGCTCTTGGGTAATCTCAGTATCTCGGCGGAAGGCCTTATCGAGCACTTCACGCACCATGCTGTGGTATTCTTGGCGCAGCACTTTCGCCTGACGTTTTGCCGATTTTTCAGCCGAGCGGCGCTTCATGGCGGCCATAATGCCTGGTGTCGCCGTTTCGTCGGCGTCGTCATCCGCAGCAGTCGCGCCGGGTTCAACGGCAACCGTATTGACTGGCTGCACCGCTGATACCTTCTCAATGGCCAAGCGCAGCTCGGTCATGACTTCATCTTGTGACTGACGGTCAGTCCGCAGCGCTTGGAAGCCTTGGGCGATGTTGGCTGTTAGTTCACGCGAGTTGTCGCGGTCACTTTCACCCAGCTCGCGAATGAGGTTGAGCTGCTCCATAAAGCCGCGCTGCGTATAGGTCATTTCGCGCGCCAAATCAGACAGAACAGTGAGGCCCGTTTGCGATTCATCGCGGGACAGAGTCTCAGCAATCCCATGGATGGAGACCAAGAGCTCTGACACCGCGGTTGCAGATTTTTCCGCGCTATCAGCCGTGGCCGCCATGCGCGCTTCAAGCCGGGCGATACGATTAAGCGCCTCGTTTGGCTGCGCTGCAGCCCCCTCATCCACAACCGTGTTTTCGAGTTGAGCGATGTTGGTAAGCCAGCTTTCAAATTCAAGCGGCAAAATGCGGTGCGCGGCAGTCCCAAAGCGCTCCATCAAACCAAGCGCAAGGGAGCACAGCAGCCCGAACAGCGATGAGGAGAAGCCCGTGGCCATACCCACGAGCGGGCCTTGAAGGTCAGCAATCAAGCCAGAGAAGGCTTCGTCAATGCTGGGCCCACCATCGCCGCCGAAGTTAAGCGAACCGATGATATCACCAACCGAGCCAACGGTTTGCATCAGGCCGACAAAGGTACCGATCAGGCCTAAGAACACCAGCAGGCCGACGATGTAGGTCAGGGTCGACTTGCGATCGTCAATGCGCACATCAACGCCTTCGACCAGCATCTTCACAGTGGATGTCGGCAGGGTGAGTTGCTGCGGCTTGGTCAATTCGTCACTGATCAAGCGGAACGCATGACCGAGCAATTCTGGCGGCTGAAAAACAGAGGCCGGCTGATCATAGCAGCCTTCGGGCAGCGAACCGCGGTCTTTGTATTGAACCTGCAAAGCTTTCAGCGCCACCATCTCGTTGCGCAGGCTTAGAACCGAGCGAAACCCAAGCAAAGCCCCAAACAAAAAGGTGAAGATGATCGTCAGGTTGAGGTGAACATTGGCCTCAATAGAGCGGATCACAAATTCGAGCTGCCAGAGTGCCAAGCTGGCAAACACCAGCAAGACAAACAGCATCCGAAAGGCCTGCGATCTGACTTCTTTTTCCATACGCTCCTGGGCCGCCTAGGCGTGCCGACTCCACATACTTGGTGCCGACATGGTATTCTCAGCGTTAACGTTAAGAGTTGAAGATATCCTAAACATATTGGCAGGCCGTTACCTGGGCTTCAGCGTGACAATGACGCGGTCTTGTTTCTCGCCTGGTTGCGGCATCGAAATGCGCGTGGCAATTCGCTCAGCTGCCACACCGCGCTTGAGCAGGATGTTGCGCACCGTGAGCGCGCGGAAATAAGCCTTGCGCCGCGCTTCTGAGAACGAGCCAACACCTGAGGATGCTATCGAGCGGATTTCAAAGATGGCATCTTGGGACTGCGGTGCTTTTTCAGAGAAATAGTCACCCACTTGGGTGGCGGCTTCTTCATCAAGCTTTGTGGTATTGGCGTCGTAGTTGAGCTCCAGCGCAATGGCAGCGGAGGTGACTTTAATTTTGCCGTCCGTGGTAACTGGCTCTTGGCTGGCGATCGCAACTTTGACTTTGTCATCCGTTTTGCGCGTGAGGATGGTCAGCTTATCTTCCGTCTCGATCTGCTCTTCTTGGCGCAGCTCTGCGCCCATGGAGGCCACTGACTGGCCTTCTGGCGCTTCAGGCGCACCTGCCATCTGCTGCGTCTGGGTTTTCAGCTTCTCAATTTCCTTCTGCGCCTCCTGCAGCTTATCTTGCAATTCAGCGACCTGGCTTGTCTTCGAAGCCGACGATGAGGCTTCTTCATTTTCGGACTGCCTTTGCTCCTCGTTGACGAGTTGCGCACCGTTGATTGCGTCTGATGACACTTGCGTGTCGGCCGCGGTATTCGCGTCCGACTGGATTTTCTGCATCATGATGAACAGCGTGAGGCCAAGCAGAATCAAGAGGAAGGTAATAACCATCACGATCGTCGACAGGGCATCGACGAACCCAGGCCAGTGATTGGCTTCTTCTTCAGGCTTGCGGGCCATTGCGTGTGCTTCCACCTTGGCGCAAATTGAAACGCATACAGTTAAAAGTTTAAGGGGTTAGGATTAACCAAGGCTTTAAGCCGCTGGCTTTTTCCCTTGGATTTTGGCGATGATGTCCGCTTTGGGACCATCACCAACAATG
>JBCCDR010000362.1:0-3030 GCA_039030675.1 Pseudomonadota bacterium
AAGCCTATGAGGATGAGGGCCGCAGCCCGCATTGGCGCTTTAAACTGAATCAAGACCAACGCATTGAGTTCACCGACCTGGTCCGCGGGCCCGCCGGTTTTGATATGAGCGCGCTGTCTGATCCGGTCGTGATCCGCGAGGATGGCAGCTTCCTCTACATGCTGCCCAGTGTCATTGATGACATCGATATGGGTATCACACACGTTGTGCGCGGCGAAGACCATGTGACCAATTCTGCGGTTCAAGTGCAGATGTTTGAAGCGCTTGGCGCCGAGGCTCCGGCCTTTGCGCATACAGCGCTTATTACAGCGGCAGATGGCTCTGGCCTATCCAAGCGGCACGGCGCTAAATCCATCCGCGATTACCGCGCGGACGGCTATGAATCCATGGCCATCAACGCCCTGCTAGCCCGGCTTGGAACGGCGGACCCAGTGGAGCCCATCACGGATTTGCAGGTCTTGGCAGACAGTATGGACTTTGGCCGCTTTGGCCGTTCCGCAGCGAAATTCTCGGAAGACGAGCTGGCAGCCCTCAATGCAAAAATCCTTCACGCTATGCCCTATGCGGGCATTGCAAGCCGGCTGCCGGAGGGCCTCGGCGAGGATGCCTGGCTCGCGTTGCAACCCAATCTGGACAAACTCAGCGATATTGAGAGCCTAGCGAAGCTGATTAGCGGCCCCATCAAGCCGGTTATTGAGGCGACACCCGTCATCGGTGAAGCGCTGCAGACACTTCCTGAAGGAGAATGGACAGGCGAGACCTGGTCGACCTGGGTGGGCGCCATCAAAGAAAACACGGGCCTCAAAGGCAAAGCCCTTTTCATGCCGCTTCGGCTGGCTCTCACGGGCGAACGTCATGGCCCTGAATTGGCTGGCCTGCTGCCCCTGATCGGCCGAGAGAAAGTCGCAAAGCGGCTTGCCGGAGAAATCGCTTAGCATGCACCAGCCAGCCATTGTTCTGGTGCGTCCGCAGCTTGGCGAGAACATTGGCAAAGCCGCGCGCGCGATGCTCAATTTTGGGCTCACGGACCTGCGTTTGGTGGCGCCGCGCGATGGCTGGCCAAATCCTGATGCCGGCCCCACAGCCTCCGGCGCGGATGAAGTGCTGGACCGAGCGCAGGTGTTTGACACGCTGAGCGATGCGCTCGCGGATTGTAATCTGACCTTTGCGACGACCGTGCGTCCTCGCGGCATAATTAAAGAGGTCGTGACACCCAAAGATGCGGCAGAACGCACGCGCGCGCTGGAAGCGAAAACGGGGCGCGCGGCATTCGTTTTTGGCCCAGAGCGTAGCGGGCTTGAGAATGATGATGTCGCGCAGTCCGACGCGATTGTGACTGTTCCTGTAAACCCAAATTTCGGCTCCTTGAACTTGGCGCAAGCCGTGATCTTGATGGCCTATGAGTACAGCCAAATGCCGCTCGCGACGCCAAGTGATGAAGCCGCACTTCTGCCAGCGGCCAAGGCTGAGCTCGACGGCCTCTATGGGCAGATGGAGTCGGCGCTTGACGCGCGCGGCTATTTCTTCCCTGAAAATCGCGCTGACCTGATGCGCAGAACGCTGCGGAACATCTTAGAACGCGCTGGTTTTAGTGGTCAGGAAGTGCAAACGCTGCGCGGCATCGTCAAACAGTTGCTCCGCGCGCCAAATGGCGAAGCCTAGCGCTTGACATCGCAGTTGACATCTTTGGCGAACGCCTCCATACACCGCCAACACTTTTTGGGCGCGCATGCCGAGTGAAGCGCTGCCCGCGCCGGGCCTATATGTCCGGCGGTGCATTTCTCGGCTTGAACATTGGCAAAAAAGGAACGCGCCATGAGCAAGCGTATTCGCGCTAAGCATAAACTTGATCGCCGTATGGGCGAGAACATTTGGGGCCGGTCAAAAAGCCCGGTTAACACCCGCGATTATGGTCCCGGCCAACACGGCCAACGTCGCAAATCTAAACTGTCTGACTTTGGTATTCAGCTGCGCGCGAAGCAGAAGCTGAAAGGCTATTACGGCAACATCTTAGAAAAGCAGTTCCGCCGCACCTATGATGAGGCCTCCCGCCGCCCGGGTGATACCTCTGAGAATTTGATTGGCCTGCTCGAGCAGCGCCTCGACGCTGTGGTCTACCGCTCCAAGTGGGTGCCGACCATGTTTGCCGCGCGCCAGTTCGTCAGCCACGGCCATGTGAAGGTCAATGGTGTGCGCACCAACATCCCCAGCTTCCGCGTGCAAGTGGGCGATGTGGTCGAGATCAAAGACAAATCCCGCCAAATGGCACTAGTCATGGAAGCGCTGGTGTCCACAGAGCGCGAAGTGCCTGAGTATTACGAAACAGGCGCCAACGGCATGCAGGTTAAACTCACTCGTGTCCCGACGCTGGATGAAGTGCCTTATCCGGTTCGGATGGAACCGAACCTGGTGGTCGAGTTTTATTCTCGATAGGCAGTACGGCACTGCTGAAAGAACAAAACCCCGCTCAGCGCCGGGGTTTTTTATGTCTACACACCCATGTGGAGGTTGATGGGTAACGTGCGGATGCGTTTCCCGATTGCTGCAAAGATGGCGTTGGTAACGGCAGGCGCAGTCGCTGGGGTGCCGATTTCGCCAACCCCGCCGGGCGGAAGGTCAGAGTCCATCAGAGCGACTTCAATCTCGGGGGAGCGGGTTAGGTCCATGACGGGATAGGTATCGAAATTGGACTGTGTCGCCTGGCCATTTTCAAGCGTGATTTTGCCCATCAGTGCTGCCGAAAGGCCGCAATGAATGCCACTTTCGGTTTGTGCGCGCACGGTGTCTGGCGAGACGACGCGTCCGCAATCGACGGCAGCCCAGATTTTGTGAATGGTCAGCGTATCGTTTGCGACACTGACTTCTGCAACTTGCGCTGCGACGCTGCCCCACTCTTCAAACACGCCAACGCCAAGACCGGTGCCTTCAGGACGCGGCTTGCTCCAATTGGCCATCTCGCCCACGCGCTTTAAAACCGCATGCATGCGCGGATGCTGCGTGATTCTGGAGAGGCGAAAGGCGAGGGGGTCT
>JBCCDR010000363.1:0-3023 GCA_039030675.1 Pseudomonadota bacterium
GGATGTCTTCACGCGCAGTATCGGCTTCCAAGCGGGCCTAGAGGAGGCGCAGCGCAGCCGTCTGCTAGAAATTGCTGGCAAATGCCCCGTGCATAAAACGCTCGAGGCCAATGCGAAGGTCATCACTCAAGCGAAGGACGCGGCGCCAATCAGCACCGCGACATGAGCTAGGCGTCGCTATGCTGCATCAACTTGTGCCGCCAAATACGCCTTCACGGCGCTAACAGCTTGGGCGGCGCTGCTGCCATCAGGGCCGCCGGCCTGAGCCATGTCGGGGCGCCCACCGCCGCCTTTTCCGCCCACTTGCTGCGAGGCAAGGCGCACAATATCTACAGCGCTTAGGCGATCCGTCAGCCCGTCTGTGACACCTGCCACGATGGCCGCTTTGCCGGCATTGACGCCAATGACAAGGACGACGCCGGCCTGCATTTGCTTTTTGGCTTCATCAGCAATGCCGCGCAGATCCTTAGCGTCCACACCATCAAGGACCTGGCCCAGGAAAGACACATCGCCAAAGGTTTCAGGCGCAGGGCCTGTGGCCGTACCGCCACCCATGGCGAGGGCTTTTTTTGCTTCTGCAAGCTGCTTTTCGAGCGCTTTACGCTCTGCCTGCAAGGCGACGACACGCGCTGGCAGATCTTGCGGTGCGGTCTTGAGAGCACTTGCCGCTTCAAGCAACTGATCCTCACGCGCTTGATAGGCGAGCCGCGCGTCCTCACCTGTTGTCGCTTCAATACGCCTTATGCCGGATGAGACAGCGCTTTCAGACGCGATCTTAAACAAACCGATATCGCCCAAACGCGCCACATGCGTGCCGCCGCACAGCTCAATGGAGAAGTGGCCATTGCGCCCATCGGCGTCCGCGCCCATGAACAAGACACGCACCTCCTCGCCATATTTCTCGCCGAACAAGGCAAGTGCGCCGCTGGTTTGTGCATCATCGGGCGCCATAACGCGCGTTGTTACCGCCTCATTTTGGCGGATCATTCCATTCACGATCGCCTCCACATGGCGCAGCTGGGTCGGCGACAGGGGGTCGGGGTGAGAGAAATCAAAGCGGAGCTTATCTTGCGCGACAAGCGAGCCCTTTTGGCTCACATGATCGCCAAGCACCCGGCGCAACGCTTCATGCAGCAGATGCGTGGCAGAATGGTTAGATGCCAGCTTGCGGCGCCGCGTCATATCCGGCAGCAGCGTGACGATGCTCTCCTGCGAGACCTCGCCAGATTGAACGGAAACATGATGGATGATGAGACCGCCGGTCTTTTGCGTGTCGGTGACCTCAGCGTGCCCACTGTCCCAGGTGATCTGGCCGACGTCCCCTTGTTGACCGCCGGACTCGCCATAAAAGGCGGTTTGATTGACCACCAAATAGCCAGATTGACCGGCAGTCAGACTTTGAACCTGTGCCCCATCGTGGATAAGGCCCTGCACCTGCCCCATGGTTTGGGTGGAATCATAGCCCAGGAAATCAGTTGCGGGCAGCTGCTGCTGCAAATCCAGCCACAGCGTATCAGCTGCGCTGTCGCCAGAGCCTGCCCAAGCGGCGCGGGCATCGGCTTTCTGCTGTGCCATTGCTGCGTCAAAGCCGACTTTATCGACGTCGATATCGCGAGCACGAAGCGACTCTTGGGTGAGATCAAACGGAAAGCCGTAGGTGTCATACAGCTTGAAGGCAGTCTGCCCATCAAGCGTGTCGCCTGCTGTCAGCTGAGCAGTTTCATCATCGAGAATGCGCAGGCCGCGTTCAAGCAAGGTCCGGAACCGGATCTCTTCGCGCTCCAACGTATCAGCGATGAGGGTCTGCGCGCGCACCAACTCAGGGAAGGCCGCGCCCATTTCCTCGCTTAACGTGAGGACCAGCTGATGCATCAAAGGGTCTTTGCTGCCAAGCAAATGCGCATGGCGCATCGCCCGGCGCATGATCCGCCGCAGCACATACCCCCGCCCCTCGTTAGACGGCAAAATCCCGTCTGCAATCATGAAGGAACACGAGCGGATATGATCAGCGATCACCCTGTGGCTCATGGCGGCTTCACCCACCGCAGGTTGGCCACTGATGTGGGCGGACTGGGCAATCAGCGCTTGAAACAGATCAATGTCATAGTTGTCGTGAACGCCTTGCAAGATGGCAGCCAGGCGTTCAAGGCCCATACCGGTATCAATAGACGGCTTGGGCAGATCAGTGCGCGCACCATCTGCGCTTTGATCATATTGCATGAAGACCAGGTTCCAGATCTCAATGAACCGGTCACCATCTTCGTCCGGAGATCCTGGCGGACCGCCTGGGATATGATCGCCGTGGTCATAGAATATTTCCGAGCATGGCCCGCAGGGGCCAGTGTCGCCCATGGACCAGAAGTTATCGCTGGTCGCAATTTTAATGATCCGCTCTTCCGGCAGCCCGGCAATCTTCCGCCAGAGATCAAAGGCCGCTTGGTCTTCATGGTAGACCGTGACGAGCAGCCGATCTCGTTCAAGCCCAATCTCTTGCGTTACCAGACGCCAAGCAAGCTCTATGGCTTCCTCTTTGAAGTAATCGCCGAAGGAAAAGTTCCCTAACATCTCAAAGAATGTGTGATGGCGCGCGGTATAGCCCACATTATCGAGGTCATTGTGCTTGCCGCCTGCACGCACGCATTTCTGGGATGTTACGGCGCGGCTATAGGGCCTGTTTTCAAGGCCGGTGAAGACGTTCTTAAACTGCACCATGCCGGCATTGGTGAACATAAGTGTGGGATCATTGCGCGGCACCAGCGGGCTGGAGTCCACATGCGTGTGACCCGCTGCCTTAAAGTAGCTAATGAAAAGATCGCGTATGTCCGCCGTGCGCATGGATCTATGAGACTTTCTAAACGCCAAACCTAAGAACGCTGATCGCCAAACCGGTAAGTTTGAAAAGAAAAGCGCGGCATGACTAGCCTATCATGCCGCGCAACTCAAAACGTAATTGCGAGAGGGTGCGTCTCAGCGCCTCATACGACTACTCGTCATCATCGGCGGTTTCTTCAGGCCCGGTCACC
>JBCCDR010000364.1:0-2994 GCA_039030675.1 Pseudomonadota bacterium
ATGCGTTTGCGTGTCACATCTTTCGCCTGGCGATACTGTTCATAGACTTGGATGAAACGATCCGCCTCACCGCCCGCGTTGGCGACCACTGTTTGCTTATACGCTTCTGCTTCTTCAAGAATTTTCAGGGCTTCACCACGGGCCTTGGGCACCACGTCGTTACGGTAAGCTTCTGCCTCGTTGATGGAGCGCTCGCGGTCGGCTTCAGCGGCCTGAACGTCCCTAAAGGCATCAATGACCTGCTCAGGCGGATCGACCCGCTCTAGCTTGACCTCATTGACGAGGATGCCGGCCCCGTACTCATCTAGTGTGGCCTGCATGATCTCACGGACTTTAAGTTCAATTTCATCGCGCGCATCAGTCAGCACATCACGGATGGGACGGCGTCCAACAATCTCACGCATGGCGCTTTCAGCAACGGCCTTCACGGTGATGTCCTGAGGCTCCTCGATGTTAAACAAGTAGTTGCCAGCATCGCGGATCCGCCAAAAGACGGTGAAGGCCACATCGACGATGTTTTCATCACCGGTGAGCATCAGGCTTTCATTATCAAACCGGCTGTAATCGACTGTGCCGCCTGCTGAGGAGCGGAAGCCGACATCAACCCGGTTTTGGTTTTCAACGTTCGGCGTAAGCGCTGTTTCAATGGGCACTGGCAGCTTGAAGTGGAAGCCGGTCCCTTCCGTGCGCACATATTCGCCAAAGCGTAAGACGACGCCTTGCTCACCAGTGCGCACGATATACCAGCTGCTAAAGGCAACCCAAACGATACCGAGCAGCAGCAAAATCAGCAGAATGCCGCCGCCGCCAACGCCGCCGGGGACAGCGCCTTTGAGACGTTGCTGGCTGCGCCGAATAAGGTCATCTAAATCCGGGCCGCCAGGGCCGGGATTGCGCGGACCGCTACCCCAGGGATTTTTGCCCCCACCGCGTTTGCCCCCGTTTTGCCAGGGGCCGCCGTTATCGTTGTTATTCTGCCAGGGCATAGAGTTTCCTTATGAGGTTGACAGACTGCCATGTGACGGCTCAGAACCGCCGCGAACACCCTATATAAGAAGCCCTGTGGGGATCGCAAAGGATAGTTTGGACATTGACCCACCTTCAGCGCAGCGACATTGTGACCCTTTTGAAATCTGTGCGTTTGCCAGACGGCGAAAGTCTCTCCCAGGCGGCGGTTTTAAGCGATATACGCACTGAGGGCGGACATGTCAGCGTCATTATCGATGCCGACCTTGATGCGCGCTTTCAAAGTAACCCCGGCGCTCTGGCCACCGTCCGCGCAGATGCGCAAGCGATCCTTGAGAAAGACCAGCGGATTGAAAAATGCACGGTGGTGCTAACGGGCGGCCCTATGGCTGCGGCCGGCTCTTCACCACTTGCTGCGCCGGAGCCTGAAGAAGAAACAGTCATCAAACACATTGTCGCCGTTGGGTCAGGCAAAGGCGGGGTTGGCAAATCAACTGTCGCTGCGAACCTGGCCGTCGCGCTGAGCAGGCTTGGCAAAAACGTTGGCCTTATGGACGCAGATGTCTACGGCCCTTCGGTTCAGCTTCTGCTTGGCCTGAGCGAAAGCCCGCGCGCGGATGGGAAGAAGATTGAACCGCTGGAGGCCTTTGGCATCAAAGCGATGACCATGGGTCTTTTGGTGGATCAATCCACGCCCATGATTTGGCGCGGCCCCATGGTAGGCTCGGCTATTCTGCAATTGCTCAATGATGTCAATTGGGGCGACCTTGACGTCCTGGTGGTCGATATGCCGCCTGGTACGGGCGATGCGCAGCTCACTCTGGCGCAGCGTACCCCTTTGGCGGGCGCCGTAATTGTCTCAACACCGCAAGACCTCGCCCTCATTGATGCACGCAAGGCCATTACCATGTTTGAGAAGGTGAAAGTCCCCGTCTTGGGTTTGGTTGAGAATATGAGCGTCTTCATTTGCCCCAATTGCGGACATGAAAGCCATATCTTCGCGCATGGCGGCGGGGAAGAGGCAGCCAAAGAGATAGGCATTCCTTTTCTTGGCCATTTGCCGCTCGATATGGATATTCGTGTGTCTTCTGATGCCGGCTCGCCGGTTGCTGCAAACAGCGAAAGCCCTCAAGCTGGCGACTTTTTAAACCTCGCCGGGCGTGTTCTCGATCAGCTTGAAGCCAGCGATCCGCTACCGCCGCCGCGCCTGGTCATGGCTTAGATCGCCGCCTTCAAGGTGCTTTAGAACCGCTGCCCGCGTTGCAGGTGCGTGGGTTAGGTCACTATGGCTGGCTTGAACAATCTCACGTTTATGCGGAACGGCCATCTGGGTTTCTTGGCTGGTCAGCCAACCATCACTTCTCTGACCGTCAGAGCGCCCTTCAATGACCAGCAAATCATGGGTGCGCAGGCCCGTCATCGGCATGGGATGATCGGCCAGATCTGTCAGGCTGGTGCCGAGAAACGACCTGACTGGCCCGAGCTTATTGCCGCGCCTGGCCCACTGCACTCTAGAGGCTGGCGGCGCTATGAAGACGAGTTTAAGCGGCTGCATAGAAGCCGATTGCAAAGCGTGCGCTGCTAGGCGGCATCCCAGAGAATGGGCGACAATTGCGCTCCTTGGCGGCAATCGCTTGATAAGCTGTGCCAATTGCCCATCAGCGGACATGCGATAGCCCTTGCAGCTCGCATAGCGGAAATGCTGCACAGCATGTCCCTGCCCTTGGAGCGCGCGTGAAAGCAGCTCAAAGTTCCCGCTGTCACCTAATAAGCCATGGACCATCACCACCGCGCGCTCAGCCTGCGCATGGCGTGCATTCGTCTGCTGATGGAAATACGCCAAGGCAGCGCCATAGCTGCCCTTAAAGCCAATGTGACCGTCAGCAAGCACAACGCGGGCAGAGGCATCTCGCGCCCTTTCAAGATGGATACCCTGCCAAGAGCGTAGTCTCCGCCACATTATGGATTTTCCTTATCCGGTCTTTAAAATCGATTTATATATCTTATATGATATATATCGAACATGCA
>JBCCDR010000365.1:0-2985 GCA_039030675.1 Pseudomonadota bacterium
GTCTTGATGCGCGCAAGGTAGCCCTCTCCAATGGCCAGCTGCAGGTTCGCGTCAATGTGCGTCTCATCAAAGGAGACGGCTGTTTCCGCATCGCTGATGGCTTCTTCCAGCAAGGTTAGCGCTTTGTCTTTATCGGTCAGCTGATAGGCGGCCAGGAATAGTCCAGCTTTGGCGGCCGCAATGAGGCCGTCGCGGTCGCCTTCCAAGCGGCCTTGCACAATCGCCTCCTGCCAGGCGCCTTCGGCCTGGAGCTGCGTCGCCGTTTTGGCCTGGGCGCTAACGCTGAGCGCCGCAGTGAGTAATAGCGTGCTAAGCAGCCGCCAGCTTGCCGTCCAGACTGTCTTTGATAAGTGCAATGGTCTCGGCCTTTCCGTAAAGTTTGATAAAGCCCCCCATACGCGGTCCTTGACTTTGGCCAAGCAAACACTCGTACAAGGCCTTAAACCAGTCCCGCAAATTATCGAATCCATTCTCCCGGCCAGCAGCAAACACGGCGCTTTGCAGCATTTCTGCGTCTGCGTCCGCGGGCAGGGCTTCTAGCTGCTTAATCAGCTCTTCCATTGCCACGCGCTCGTCTTGCGTTGGCTGGCGGAACGCTTTGGTGGGTTTGACGAAATCCTCATAATAGGCGAGGGCTCGGACCACGAGATTGTTTAGCTCGGGCTCACTTTGCGCGCTTGCGCCCGGCGCATAGCGCGCAATAAAGCCCCACAGCGTTTCTGCGTTGTCCGCGTTGGCGGCGCTTACCAGGTTGAGGAGCAGCGCGAAGCTAATGGCCGGCGTATCCTTGGGCGGGTGGCCGCGATGGATGTGATAGGCGGGGTTGGATGCAAGCTTGGTTTCATCGCCAGCGTCCGCCAATTTCCAAAAGCCATTGATGTGGCTGTAGTACTCATCGACTGCTTTGGGGATGACATCAAAATACAGCCGCTTGGCCTTGCGCGGGGAGGTATACATATACAGCGACAGGCTTTCTTGCGTGGCATAGCGCAGCCATTCCTCAATCGTTAGGCCATTGCCTTTTGACTTTGAAATTTTCTCGCCCTTGTCGTCCAAGAACAGCTCATAATTAAAGCCTTCTGGCGGCTGAGCGCCAAGTGCGCGCACGATTTTAGACGATAGATTGACGGAATCGATGAGGTCTTTGCCCGCCATCTCATAGTCGACGCCCAGCGCCACCCAGCGCATGGCCCAATCGGCTTTCCATTGCAGTTTGCATGCACCGCCGGTCACAGCTGTTGTCATTTCTTCCCCATCATTGGGGTCAAGATACGTCACCGTACCAGCGGCGTGATCCGTTCTAATCATGGGGACTTGCAGCACATGCCCGGTTTTCGGGCAAACAGGCAGGAAGGGCGAATAGGTTTTGCGCCTTTCTTCCCCCAGCGTTGGCAAGATGACATTCATGACCTTGTCATAGGCGCCAAGCATCGCCAGCAACGTCTCATCAAAGTCGCCTGCCCTATAGCACGCCGTGGCTGACTTAAACTCATAGTCAAAGCCGAATTGGTCTAAAAATGCCATCAACCGAGCATTGTTGTGTTCGCCAAAACTGGGATGGGTGCCAAAGGGGTCTGGCACTTGCGTGAGCGGTTTTCCTATGTGCGCCGCCATCTCTTCTTGGCCTGGCACATTGGTCGGTACTTTGCGCAGGCCGTCCATATCATCGGAAAAACACACCAGCTTGGTGGGTAGATCCGACAGCACGGTAAAGGCATGGCGCACCATGGATGTGCGCGCCACTTCGCCAAAGGTGCCAATATGCGGCAAGCCAGAGGGGCCGTAGCCTGTTTCAAACAGCACAACCCCATCACGCGGCGGCGTTTTGGCAAAGCGTTTGACCAATTTTGCTGCTTCCTGAAACGGCCAAGCGTTTGAGGTTAAAGCAATATCACGGTCGATTGCAGGCGCGGTTGCCAAGTGGCTCTCCATCCATCACAAAAAGAGGGTGCATATGTCTTTTTCACACACTCCGGTCCTCAGTCTCGCCTTCCCTCTAGCGAAGCGCGGCGCGCCTTGCAATCACCGCGATGTCACGATCGCGTTAGGCGGCGGTGTGTGAGCGATATTGCGGCCTTCTCTGATCCGCTTGAGCGGCTCAAGACGTTGCCTGTTGTGGAGGTTACGCGCAGCGGCGGATGCTTTTTGGATCAACATGGTGAATTTACGCATGAGAGCTTGGACGAGACGGCGCGCCGTCTGTCAACCGCGCCGCATCTCATCTGCGCGCGCAGCTGGGCGGGCCGGCTGCTAAACATTCAAACCGAGCATTGCTTTGATGTCTTAGAGCTCGCTGCCTATGTTCTGCCCGCACGGCTGTTTACCCCGACAACGCGCGGTCTGGCCCAGCTTTTAGAGATGCCGGCGCCGCAAGCGGGGGACGATGCACTGCTGTTTCTGCGCGAAGCGGCGCGCCAGCTGCTGCAGATACCGCTCCTGCCCACCTATCGCCATCGCGCGGGGTTTTCATCCCTGGCGATGGTGATGGCGCAGGCCAGCTGGCCTTGGGGCACCTGGCTCATGGGGTCGGCCAGCGCTATGAAAGAAGACCGCCGCCCGATTTTTGATGTGCTTCCGCAATGGGACAGCGAGCCGCCACCGCCGCCTGCGCGCGATGTGTTGCTCAATGAAGATGTCGTGCTCGCCCAGCTTTCGGCCTTTTTGCCAAAGGGCGCGGAAGACCGGGAAGGTCAGCGCGCTTATGCTAAAGCCAGTGTACACGCCTTTGCGCCGCGCTCTCAGGAAGATGCGCCCAATGTGTTGCTCAGTGAAGCTGGGACGGGGATTGGCAAAACACTGGGCTACGCCGCTGCTGCTGCGCGCTGGTCGCGCGAGGCCGAAGGGCCTGTCTGGATTGCCACCTACACCCGCGCCCTGCAGCGCCAGATCGACCAAGAGCTGACGCCCTTCTATTTAGATCGCCGCCGCAAGCTGGTGGTCCGCAAAGGGCGGGAGAATTATCTTTGCATGCTCAACATGGAAGAA
>JBCCDR010000366.1:0-2979 GCA_039030675.1 Pseudomonadota bacterium
TGCGTCTAATCCTGCGGCAAATTGTCCAAACAGAACTGACCGAGGTAACCCTGACGCTGCAACTAGTTCCGCCTCTTGCCTCTCTGAAAGTGGTGCGATTCCTGACAAGTTGCGCTGGGCTGGGAAGACACACTCTCGATTGCTGAAAGCAACCTGCGCCACCGCTGGTATAATAAGGTGCTGGCAGGCCGCAACATGGTCTACACGCCCCAGGTGTTCATTGATGGCGAGGAGCCCTTCAGGGGCAAAAACCGCAAAGACGCCATCCTCACCACCATTGACAAGCGCCGCGGGGATGCAAGCCATATGGTCGATGTATCGCTGGATGACGGCACGGTTGGGCGCGTTGATATTGCGCTCAGCAAGCCACTCCCAGAGAGCGCGCGCATCCATGTGGTCTATTTTGACCGGTCGCATACCGTCAGTGTCGGCGGCGGGGAAAACAAAGGCCGGACCATCACCTATACAAACGTGGTGCGCGGCACGCGCCATATCACGCCAGAGGCGAATGTCACCGATTACAGCATCGATCTCGGCAACATGTTTGCCAAAAACTGCGATGAGTTTGCAGTCTTGGTCCAAGACATGGAAACCGGCCAAATGCTGGCCGCCGCACGGCACACGCTAAAACCTGCCCGTTCTTAACGCCCTGTTAGCGTTAATTTCATACCCAAATAGCCTGAAACAATTGAGCTATTTGGGGCGCACGCGTGAAAAATCTTTTGCTTGGCACGGCCGTTTTGGCTGGTCTGACTGTCTCCTTGCCGGCAGCGGCAGAGATGGAGCGGCGCGGACCTACACTTACGCTTAAAGTGGGCTCCAATGGCCTGGGCGCTGAAGTCACTTACGGCCTGAGCCATATCGTGCGCGTGCGGGCCGGTGGCTATGGCTTTAAAGCCGGCTTTGATGCCACCACGACAGATGTGGATTATGACCTCGACCTGCGCTTGCTCAGCGGCGCTGGTTATCTGGACGTCCATCCTTTTGGCGGGCGCTTCCGGCTGACAGCCGGCCTCGTCTACAACGCAAACCGCGCCGATGCGACTGGGCAAGTCAACCAAGAGCTGGTCTTTGGCGACAACACCTTCTCGCCTGCCCAAGTGGGCACCATCGAAGGCGCCGTGGATTTCCGCCGCTGGTCCCCCTATGCCGGCATCGGCTGGGGCTCGCCCCTCACCAAGGAGAGCAATTGGGCCTTTGAGGCCGACGTTGGCGTTCTCTTTCAAGGCCGACCCGAGGTCAGCCTCATGAGTGTTGGCGGCGAGCTCTCAGCGGACCCCGTCCTCATGAACGCGGTGGCTGATGAAGAAGCGGAGTTGCAAGACGACATCGACTTCTTCCGCTTCTATCCCGTCGTCAGCTTAGGTGTTGCCTACACCTTCTAATCGGCGGCTTGGTGTGCTGCCGCCTATACCTCAGTCCTGTGTGATCCACGTGGCAATTTTATTTGAAATTCGCCACTCCCCCTCGACTTTCAGCAACAGCATGTAGTCTGTATAGAGCCGCGTGCCGGTGTCGATTTCGATCTTCGCCATCGCCGCATTGTGTGTGCCATCTATGCTAATGATGCGCCCGTTACGGGACACTTCTTTGTCCTTTTCAATGTTGCCGATATAGGCGGCGGCAGCCCGGCGCCCTAACGTCCTATCTTGGTTTAGAAACTGGACTTCTAAGCTTGGAAGAAAGGCGTCTTCCACCAGCTCGGGCTTTCCGTACTGCGTGCCGTCCAAATATTTTTGCAAGACCGCGCTAATGTCATCGAAGCGGATTTTATCGAATGGGTTGTCAGCAAAAGCTGTGACAGGTGTGCTCACGGCCACAATAGCGACCGCGGCGAGGAGTTGGATGCGCATAGCGACCTCCATGCGAGTGAATGATCAGGGTGCCGTGCTTTTCAGCCATCGACACATCCTCGCTATGGCATCAGGAGATCCGTCAAAACCATGCGGAACGGCGGGTCCGGAATCCTAAAATGCACTTTAGGAATGTTCGCCGGCTGTTTTATGGTGCTTGCGCACAGCGCCAGGTGTGGTGCCGCCGATACGCTTAAAGGCGGCATATAAGGTGGATTGGGAGTTAAAACCGCTGATCTCGGCGAGCTCCTCAAGGCTGATGTCGGGGGCTGCGCGAAGGGTCTGCTCCGCCTCTTTCACGCGGAGCTGGTTTATATAGGTTGTGAAGGTCATGCCCAGAGATTCGTTGATCACCTGCGAGAGCGTCGCCTTTGGTTGGTTCAGCCGCTTAGCGACCGCCGCGAGCGTCAAATCCGGGTTGGTAAACAGTTTTGTCTCCGCCATGAGCAGGTCTAACGCGGCGATTAAATCAGGGGCCTCAGCCACCGTCCGCCCGCCATATTTTGGCTTCTCTGCCTTTAAGGTCATGACCCCTATGAAGCCCGCCAGCAGCAATACCGACATCGACACGGTCGCAAACAAATACGACGTATAGGCCGATGTCGCGTAGGTCAGGCAAACGACAAAGACGCCACCAACCACACAGACGGCCTGCGCTTCGTCACGCGTGAGAGACTGCCAATTTTTAAGCGCCTTGCGCCACGTCTCCCGCAGCGCGGCCATGGCGGCCAGTTGATACGCCACCCAGCCAAACATCGTCACTTTGTAGATGACCGCGCGCCACAGCTCAGGATAGCGGTCAAAGGGAAAGGCCAGACCGACAACGCAGAGGCCCAAAACCAACGCGCCGAGATGGAGTTTCCACGGCACACGCTGACTTTCAAGCTGGCCGCTTACGCTCAAAGCATAGAAATAAAAAAGCGGCCCGATAAGGCCCGCGGCCATGAGGCCGAGCTGCAAAACCGCCAGAGAGACATCGGGATTAAAGACGTAGAGTGCGGACTTTAATACCCGAACGCTCAGCGCGAACATCGCACTCCCCAATAGGAGATAGTGCGTCTGCGGCGGGCGCCGCATGAGACAGTACCCAGCAATCACGACGCCGTTTAATGCGCCGAAGGCACAA
>JBCCDR010000367.1:0-2969 GCA_039030675.1 Pseudomonadota bacterium
AGACCCGGCACAAATCTGCGACGCTTCCATACCCTTAACGCTCGGGCGTAAACTGATCCACGATCGCTGGTCCTTGCGCCGCCCGATCACGATGGCTCAGGCGCTTATCCGCTCCTCCAATACATGTACGGGCCGGCTTGGGGATGCCATTGGCGCAGATCGGCAGCGTCAATTCCTGCGGAACTTAGGGTTCTTATCGCCGCTGTCGATTGAGCTGAATGAAGTCTCTAGCTTCCGCATGTCCTCAAGTTGGGGACGTTTTGCGACAGTCACCATCTCTTATGGCCACGGTATCGCGGTCACACCGATGCACTTGGCCCAAGGCGCTGCCACATTGTTGAACGATGGCCGCCCTGTCCAGGCCACTTTGATCCCGCAAAACCCCATCATGAAAGATGGAATGCTTGAGACTGCCGCAGCGGTTATTTCCAAGAAGACGCAAGTTGATTTGCGGCAATTGTTGCGCTTGGCCGTGCTCAATGGCACTGGCAAGGCAGCGGATGTGCCTGGCCTTCGAGTTGGCGGAAAAACCGGGACTGCTGAACGTGCGCGCCTAGATGCGCTTGGCTATGAAAAAGATAAGAACATCAATACCTTCCTGGGGGCTTTCCCAATGGAAGCGCCTGAATATGTGTTGGTGCTGATGCTGGATTCTCCCAAGGCGGAAGCCAACAGCGATCTGCGCGGCGCGAGCGCCAATGTGGCGCGCTCTGCTGGACGGTTTATTCAGCGCTCAGCTGCTTTCTTAAAGGTTATGCCCGATTTTGGTCCTGAGACGTGGCTGGACGATACGATGATTGTGCAAGCATCTTATCGCCCACCGGTCGGATGGGATGCCGTCCAATGACCGGTCCGCTTTCAAAACGTCTATGCGATTTGATCGCTCATCCAGCGGCCTCTGACCTTGCCATAACCGGCATCGCCCTTGATTCTCGTAAGGTCATCAAAGGCGGATTATTTGCAGCGCTCAAGGGCCATAGCGCAAATGGCGTGGCTTATATTTCAGCAGCAATTGACGCCGGCGCTGCTGCGATTTTATATGACGCTGATCAGGATGTGGACCTACCCACCAACGTGGTCGGCTTGCCCGTGGTCAATGCGCGCAGTGCTTTCGCGCATCTTGCAGCACGCTGGTTTGATGCCCAGCCGCAATCCCTGGTCGCTGTAACGGGCACCAACGGGAAGAGCTCGACGGTTGATCTTTTTGCGCAATTGGCCCGCTTGTCTGGTTTCAAGGCGGCGAGTATCGGCACTTTAGGGGTTCAGGCTTCTGGCGGTGCGCCCAGCAGCGGCCTCACCACCCCTGATACTGTGCGTTTTCAAGAGATTCTGGCCCAGCTGGCCGATGATGGGATAACGCATGCCGCCCTTGAAGCCTCCAGCCACGGGCTTGACCAACACCGGCTCGATGGCGCCCAGCTCGCCGCAGCCGCGTTCTCAAATATTACCCGCGATCACCTGGATTATCACGGTGATTTTGAAACCTATCTTTATGCAAAGATGCGGTTGATTGGCGAGGTTTTGCCGCCACGCGGCCGCGCTGTTATTAATATGGATGGACCTCACGCGCATGACTTTGTGGATGTCGCCTGGGCGCGCGGCTTGCCGTTGACGCTCGTGGGCCACCGCGGCCGCGACTTGCAAATCTTGCTGCGCCAACCCCAAGGTTGGGGTCAGTTCGTTGCGCTGAAGGCGGGCGCGAAGTCATACCAACTGCGGCTTCCTCTCATTGGCGGATTTCAGTTAGACAATGCAGTCCTCGCAGCTGGCCTTCTCAATGCATGCGGCGTCCCATGGCAGGACATTCTCCCGCACTTTGAAGCACTACAGCCCGTCGCAGGCCGGTTGGAAAGCGTCACCGAAGCCGCATCGCCAGTGCAAGTCATTGTTGATTACGCTCATACCCCTGATGCGCTCACGTCCGCCTTAAAAGCGCTGCGACCCCACACAGCAGGTCAATTGCACGTCGTGTTTGGCTGTGGCGGCGACCGCGATACAGGAAAACGCGCATTGATGGGCGAAGCGGCAAGCGCATTGGCCGACACAGTGATTGTCACCGACGATAACCCGCGCAGCGAAGACCCAGCAGCGATCCGCGCGCAAGTGCTTGAAGGCGCGTCAGGTGCCCGTGATATTGAAGGACGCGGAGAGGCGATCAGAGCTTGTATTCACGCAGCGCAGGCAGGCGACGTTGTTCTCTTAGCTGGTAAAGGTCATGAAACCGGTCAGGAGATCAAAGGCACCATCACGCCTTTTGATGATCGCAAGGTTGCTCGCCGGGTACTAGAGCGCGCTGGTGATACGCCCTGGGAGGTGCGGGCATGATGGCAGCCTCTAAGCCAGCTTTGGCGACTAGCCCACTTTGGACAGCGCAAGAAATCTGCGCTGCGGTTGGCGGTGTCACGCCATCGCCTGACGTGGCTATATTTGGTCTGCAGATTGATAGCCGCGATGTCGGTGAGGGAGATTTGTTCATTGCTATGCCCGGCACGGCAATGGATGGGCACGACTTTGTGGAAAAGGCCTTGTCCGCTGGTGCGGCGGTGGCGCTGGTGCGCGCGGATTGGCAACAGCCAAAAGATGTGGATGACGCAAAGCTCATTCGCTGTGATTGCCCGCGCGAGGGTTTGATCGCTATGGCGCGGTCGCGCAGGGCACAGGTTGATGCCAAAGTGATTGGGGTGACTGGCTCCGTTGGCAAAACAGGTCTGAAAGATGCGCTCCAGCGCTGCTTGGGCCGCCAAGCGCTCGCGCATACGAATGTGCGTAGCTTTAACAATGATGTGGGTGTTCCGCTCACCATGGCGCGGATGCCGCGCGAGACACAATATGCCATTTTTGAGATGGGCATGAACCATGCTGGCGAGCTAACCCAGCTCAGCGACTGGGTGCGCCCAGATGTTGCGGTTATCACCACGATCGCCAAGGCCCATTATGCGTTTTTTAACTCTGAAGAAAGCATTGCCGAT
>JBCCDR010000368.1:0-2968 GCA_039030675.1 Pseudomonadota bacterium
CACAGTCTTAGAGGGAACCCAGGACGGCATGGTCGCGCGCACATTTTGCGGCAACACATTTGGCATGGCAAATAAAAGGCCAAGCAGGCAAATCCCCGTAATGAGGATGATTTTCCAGCGCGGGAAGTCGAGCATATAAAAAAGCCGCCGCGCTATTTGCTATCGTTGGCTGGCTCAGTTTTTGAGCGCACGTCGGAAATGGTGGACTTCACAGCTTTGACGCGGACGCCGTCAGCCAAGTCAATCTCCAAGTCGTCGTCCGAGACTTTCGCCACCTTACCAATCAGCCCGCCGGCTGTGACCACCACATCGCCGCGGCGGATGCCGCCAATGAGGGCCTGATGATCCTTTAGGCGTTTTTGCTGCGGGCGGATCAGCAGGAAATAGAAGATGATGAACATCAGCACGATCATGGTGATCGGGCTGGCGAGAATGGCTTGCACCCCACCTGCTTGAGTTTGTGCAAATGCGGGATCAATAAACATCCGGTCCGTCCTTCTCTGGCCTTATTGCGCGTGCGGCTTTATCACGGCCTTAGAGCGATAAGGCAACACGGCAAAGGGTTCTTGATGGCAGATAAGCGTCCTGTCCACACATTGCTAGAGCGAATTGCGCAGGCACTCGAACGAATGTCGCCCGGGCCAGCCTCTCAAAGCGACCTGAGCACGGCCGATTGCTTTGTCTGGAACGCCCAAACGCACGCGCTAGATCCCGTTCCCACCCCAAAAGCGATCCCGCTTGATCTGCTGCTGGGAATTGATCAAGCCAAGCAAACGCTGCGCACCAATACACAGCGCTTTGCCAAAGGCTTGCCTGCCAACAACGCTCTGCTCTGGGGCGCGCGGGGCACAGGCAAGAGCTCTTTGGTCAAAGCAATACATGCTGCCCTGCCAAGCCCTAAGCCAGCGCTTGTGGAAATTCACCGCGAAGACATCGAAAGCTTGCCGAGCCTATTGGCGCATCTGCACGGCAACGCACGCCGGGTTATTCTATATTGTGATGACCTCTCTTTTGATGGGCATGACAGCAGCTACAAATCTTTAAAGGCCGTTTTAGAAGGCGGTCTGACTGGCCGGCCTGACACGGTCCTCTTCTACGCCACATCAAACCGCCGGCACCTGATGCCGCGCGATATGATGGAGAATGAGCGCTCAACGGCCATCAACCCTGCCGAAGCGGTGGAGGAGTCGGTCTCCCTGTCAGACAGGTTTGGCCTCTGGCTTGGCTTTCACAGTATGAGCCAAGCACTGTATTTGGACATTGTGCACGCCTACGCCGCGCGCTTCTCCCTGCCAATGGAAGGGATAGACGCCGCCGCGAAAGAATGGGCAACTACTCGAGGCGCGCGCTCTGGCCGCGTGGCCTGGCAGTTTATTACGGATTGGGCAGGCCTCCATGGCCAAACCATCACCTTTTAAAACGTAACCCGCTGTCCTGAACTTGATTTAGGACCTCTTTGGGCTGCCTGAGCCTTAGTTGGATAGAGATGCTGAATCGAGTTCAGCATAGCGGGAGCTTTAAAGTCGCTATCGGCCAGCGGAAGCCATTTGGACCCGGCCTAAATAGCGCATGGGGTCAATGGCAGCGCTGTTGCGGCGTAGCTCAAAGTGCAGTTGGGGCGCGCTGACAAGGCCGGTTTTCCCGACCGTGGCGATTTGCTCGCCCTGCACCACAGTCTGGCCGATTTGGACCATGAGTTTATCCACATGCGCGTATGCGCTGACCATGCCGCTGGCGTGGCGCACGAGAATGAGGTTCCCGAAGGCGCGCAGCCTATCGCCTGCATAAATGACCTCCCCGCGTGCTGCAGCGTATACGGGCGCGCCGGCTTTGGCAGCAATGTTGATGCCATCATTGCGCAAGCCATCAGCCTTCACGCCATAGCTGGAGACAATTTTGCCTGAGGCCGGCCAGATGAACGTCGCCTTGCCGGCATGGGGCGATATCGCGCGCTGGCCTTGATAGCGCTTGGTTGCCACAGCGGGAATCACCAGGGTTTGGCCGGAGCGAAGCGCATAGGGTTTTTTAAGGCCATTAGCCTTGATGATGGTGCTGGCAGGAACGCCTTGAGCCCGGGCGACGGCATAGAGCCCATCGCCAGAGCGCACCTTATAGCGGCGCTGCTGCGGCTTGGCGGGCTTTGGCGTGTGTGCGGCCTTCACGACACGCGGCTTAGCTTGTGTGGGTGCGCCTAAAGCAAGACGCTGGCCTTGGCGCAAATGATACGGCCGCTTGAGGCCATTGCGCTTAATGATTGTCTGCGCTGGAACGCCGTAGCGCCGCGCCAGCCCATAGACGGTATCGCCAGCGCGCACGCGGTATTCACTTGGCGCCTTCGTCGATGCCGGGACCCAGGTCGTGCGCTGCGCTGCCGGTTTTGACGATACCCAGCGCAAAGATGGCTTGGCTTTTGGCGCGGGAATTGGAATTGGACTATTGGCAATCTGCCAGCGCGGCGAGATGGTGCGGTAGTCCTGCGCGGTTCTGCTGGAGGACGCACACGCCGCCAGCGCCATGCACAGCATGCCGGTCAAAACTGCGAAACGAAGTGTCAGCCGAGCGTCCATCTCATGATAATAGCGAATCGGCGGATTCGGTGTCTAGCAGGCGCAATCAGATTCGCCTTTTGGACTCAAGGTCTTAAGCCGGTTTTACCGGCGCGTCATCCACCATGGGCACGAATTTAGCTGGGGTGACCACTTGCCGGACCATCTCATCGCCTGCTTTGGTGATGCGCACCACATCCTGGTGGCCACCGTCTGGACCGATGGGCACCACCATATGTCCGCCATCAGCCAATTGCTCCCACAACATTTGGGGCAGCTCAGCGGCTGCAGCTGTGACCATGATGCGCGTGAAAGGCGCTTGTTCTGGCCAGCCGCGCCAGCCATTGTCCAGCCGGCAGACGATGTTGCGTAAACGCAACGCTTCAAAACGTTTTTGCGCCTCATCATGCAAGTTCTTAAAA
>JBCCDR010000369.1:0-2947 GCA_039030675.1 Pseudomonadota bacterium
CCCGCGCCGCTCACGCGGTGGTCCAGAGCGCCTTTTTGGGTGTGTCGAGGTCTTTCACCGGGCCTTTCGGCCCGCTTTCAAGCCCTCTCCTACCCAAAAAGGCTCTCTGGACCATCCCGGGCGTTTCCATTTATGAGTTTACGGCCTAGGGTGCGCTCATCGCCGCAAAGCAGTTTTCTCCCATGTTGTTTAGTCTTCCCAATCTTCTGACGCTGTCACGCATTGGCGCTGTGCCGCTTATCGTGGCCGCATGCTATTTGGATGACCCCATCGGCAGCATGACCGCCTTCACCGTTTTCGTGGTGGCGGGCATTACCGACTTCTTTGACGGCTATCTGGCAAGAGCCCAAGGCCTCACCTCCAAGCTCGGCCAGTTTTTAGACCCCATTGCTGACAAGCTGATGATTGGCGCCGTCATTATCATGCTAGTGGGGATTGACCGCATTTCAGGCGTGCATGTGGTTGCAGCCGTGATCATTATGTGCCGCGAGATCCTGGTTTCCGGTCTGCGCGAGTTTCTGGCCGGTTTGAAGGTTTCTGTTCCTGTCACCCAGCTTGCCAAGTGGAAAACGACCCTGCAGATGGTGGCCCTGGGCGCATTGTTACTGGCCGGCGCAGGCCTGAAGGGCATCCCTGCCCTGGATATTGGTCTCTGGTCGCTTTGGGCCGCTGCTGGCCTCACGATGATAACGGGCTATGATTACCTGCGTGCAGGCCTTCGCCACATGACGTGATGGCGCTGGGAGCAGAGCATGACCGATACACATTCCTATAAAGTCCTGTATTTCGCATGGGTGCGCGAGAGCGCAGGTGTGGATGAAGATGATATAGCGCTGCCTGTCGGCGCCACTGG
The DNA here is from genome assembly GCA_039030675.1 of Pseudomonadota bacterium. Classification (GTDB taxonomy): domain Bacteria; phylum Pseudomonadota; class Alphaproteobacteria; order Sphingomonadales; family CAKZYD01; genus CAKZYD01. The sequence goes on from JBCCDR010000369.1 coordinate 854, forward strand.
CGACGATCTCAAAGCGCACCTTTTGGACGTCTATCCCGCCTTAAAAGAACGCGCTGACAAGCTGCAGCTCGCCATCAATCAGAGCCATGCCGATTGGTCAACGCAGCTCACTGCAGGCGACGAGCTCGCCGTCTTCCCGCCGGTGACGGGCGGATAGCCAATGTTTAGCGTTCGGGTCCAAGAGGCTGATTTCGATATTAAGGCGGATATGGCAGCCTCGCTGCATGATGAGGCTGGCATCGGCGCTGTCGTCACGTTCAATGGGGTCGTCAGGCCTGAGGTGAATGGAAAAGTGCTTAAAACCATGACCTTAGAGCATTATCCTGGCATGGCTGAACAGCAGCTACGCGCGCTGCTTGAAGAAGCCCGGACCCGTTGGCCGCTTGATGCAGGTCTGATCATTCACCGCTATGGCCGGCTCTATCCCGGGGATAACATCGTTCTGGTGGTGACGGCCTCAAAGCACCGTCATGCTGCCTTTGAAGCAGCTGAATTCCTTATGGACTGGCTTAAAACCAAAGCACCGTTTTGGAAGAAGGAAGAATTGGCTGACAGCGGCCCGCACTGGGTTGAAGAAAGAGCGACTGACCTGGCCGCAACTGACCGATGGTCATGAGCGTTTTTTGTCTTTCTTCACATAGGGGTTATCGCCGCCGCGCATAAAGAGACGCAGGGTTACCCCGTCTAAATCAAAAGCGTCGCGGAGATTGTTTGTCAGATAGCGAACATAAGACTTAGGAACCGCATCAGGCCGATTGCAGAACACCGCGAAACTTGGCGGCCGCGCCGTCGTCTGCGTTGCATAGCGTATCTTAAGGCGCCGTCCTGCTGGTGCGGGCGGCGGATTGTCAGCCACTGCGAATTGCAGCCAATCGTTTAGCTTGGCCGTTGGGATGCGCGTGTTCCACTTGTCATACACCGCCTCAACAGCCGGCCGGATGCGGTCAATGCCCTGCCCTGTGGCGGCAGAGAAAGCCACGATGGGCACATGGCGAATCTGGCTTAAAGACAGGCTGAGCTGATGACGCAGATCCTCCATGAGGCTTTGTCTATTTTCTGCCAGGTCCCATTTGTTCAGGCCGATGATCAGGCCCCGCCCTTCCTGAGCCACCAAGGCAGCCAGCCGCATGTCTTGCTGCTCAGCGCCAAGGGCCGCATCAAGCAGAACAATGACGATGTCGGCAAATCGAATAGCGCGCAGCCCGTCTGAGACGGAGAGCTTCTCCAGCTTTTCAGTCACACGCGCGCGCTTTCGCATGCCGGCGGTGTCGAACAGTTTGACCCGTCTGTCACCAAGCATCCAATCAATAGCAATGCTATCACGCGTAATGCCCGCTTCCGGCCCCGTGACCAGACGGTCTTCATTGATCAGCCGGTTGATGAGTGTGGATTTACCCGCATTGGGCCGCCCGATGATGGCGAGATGCAGTGGCCGGCCATCGTCATCTAGCGACTCATCCGTCTCTTCCGTTTCCTGCGCTTCGGCATGCGGTAGAATGGCTTCAAATAGATCCGCCATCCCTTCCCCCTGTTCCGCTGAAATGGCGACCGGGTCACCAAAACCAAGGGCGTAAGCATCGTAGATGGATGACTGCGCGAGGCTCCCTTCTGCCTTGTTGGCGACCAAGCAGATGGGTTTTCCAACAGCGCGCAACCAATCAGCAAAATAGGAATCGAGCGGCACAATGCCCGCGCGAGCATCGACAACGAACAAAACTAAATCAGCTGTCTCTACCGCCGCCTGGGTTTGCGCCCGCATTCGGGAGGACAGGGCATGAGCGTCATCTGTTTCGAGCCCGGCCGTGTCGACAATATTGAATTCAAGATCGCCAATCTTGCCATGGCCCTCGCGGCGATCGCGGGTGACGCCAGGCTGATCGTCTACCAAGGCAAGACGCCGTCCAACCAGCCGGTTGAACAATGTCGATTTACCCACGTTCGGGCGACCTATGATGGCGAGCGTGAACATGGGGCTGAGGCGCAGCGTTAGCGGTACGCGGTCAAGCTGCCGTCGTCTTGCAGCACATATAGCACTTCATTGGCCACCAAAGGCGATACGGACACGCCTGCCCCGATGGAGCGTCCTGACAGCAC
>JBCCDR010000370.1:0-2925 GCA_039030675.1 Pseudomonadota bacterium
CGTATTTTGACGAGCGCCATATCGTCAAACCCGGCATTACCGGCTGGGCGCAAATCAATTATACTTACGGCGCTTCAATGGATGATGCGCGCAAGAAGCTTGAGTACGACTTGTACTACGTGACGAATTTTACTGTCTTGTTAGACCTGGCTATCTTAGTGCAGACGGTTAAAGTGGTCGTCTGGCAAGACGGGGTGCGCTAAGCCTTTATCATGTTCGGTTTTCCAATTGCGCAGCTGTCTTATGCGGCCACTGGCATTGGGTTTGGGCTGCTCACGCTTTATCTTCTGACGCGCCTGAGGCGTTCGCCATCGCATCCTTTGCTGTTGCTCGCCTGTGGTCTTACCAGCGCTTGGGGCTTTTTGATTTCCTTTCAGGTCGGCAGCCCAATTCTGGGCAATCTGCTCTCAGCCAGTGAGACGCTGCGGACTGCGGCTTGGATTTTGTTTCTATCGAGCTTGCTGTTTCAGTATTGGCGGCAAAACAACAGCTTGAGTTATACATTCGTGCTGTCGATGACGATGGCGCTTGTCTTTACGCTGCAAATCTTCATCGATCTGGATGCCTTGCGTGTTTTTGACATCACCATGCAAGGCGCCGCTCTGCAAACGCTTTTGGTTCAGGCCTATATCTTTGGCCGGCTGGTTGTTGCCATCGCTGGCCTGGCGCTGATTGAGAACCTCTATCGGTCAACGGAGAAGACCGAGAAGTGGAAGCTGCGTCCCATTGGCTTGGGCCTTGGCGGTCTGTTTTCCTATGACATCGTCTTATACGCCGAGGGCCTGCTTTTTACGTCGCTGGACCCCGATTTATTCGCGGCCCGCGGGTTCATCACAGCCATGATTGCGCCGCTCATTTACGTGTCGGCCAAGCGGGTCGATCAGTGGACATTTGACGTTATTTTAACGCGCCGCGCGGTCTTCCATTCTCTCTCGTTGCTGATCACAGGCAGCTACCTGATTTTGATGGCTGTCGCCGGGTGGGCGCTGGCGCGCTTCGGTGGGTCGTGGGGCGCTGTGCTGCAAATCGCGTTTTTGTGCGCGGCCTGTGGTTTTCTCGTTTACTTGTTCGTCTCAGACGGCGCACGCGCTAAAGCCCGGGTTTATGTCGCTAAGTATTTTCGCCGATACAAATATGACTACCGCGATGTGTGGATTAAATTCATCCGGCAGATAGATGCGAAGGACACCAACGCAAGCCTTGAAACAAGGGTCATTGATGGTGTGTGTGATATCGTTGATAGCCAAGGCGGCCGGCTTTACCTCCTGGACGCTGATGGCCGCTTAAGCCTGGCTGAAGCGTCCAACTTCCGCAGCGAACTCATGCCGAGCAATCTGGAGCTTGGCCGGCTTGAGCCCCTTCTGGCCGACCAAGGCTGGATCATGGATCTCAATGATGTTTGCAGCGGTGAGGGCGAATATGGCGGTATCGATTTGCCGGAATGGGCGCAATCAGAGCCGCAGGCCTGGCTGATGATTCCGCTGATCCGCGACCAGTTTATCGGCTGCATCGTCACCCGGCAGTCGCGGGCGTCTCGCAAGCTCGATTGGGAGGATCATGACCTCCTAAAGACCATTGGGATGCAAGCCGCCAGCTATCTGGCCGAACAAAGCTCCCAAGTGGCTCTGTCAGAAGCTGAGCAGTTTGATGCCTTCAATCGGCGTTTCGCGTTCATCATGCATGATTTGAAGAATTTGGTCAGTCAGCTCAGCTTGCTCTCGCGCAACGTCGAGCGCCATGGATCTGACCCTGAGTTTCAGAAGGACATGGCCGAGACGCTGCAATCGAGCGTTGCTAAAATTAACGCCTTGCTCGCACGCCTTCACCAGGCGCCAGACAGTGAGCAATCCCTCGCGCCGGTTGATGTGAGCAAGATTTTAGATCAGGTGGTGAAAGCCAAGCGGGCAGCGCATGACGCGCTGAACGTGACTGCAGACCCTGGGCTGATCGCCATTGCGGACGCCCATAGGCTTGAACAGGTTCTCACGCATTTGGTGCAAAATGCTGTTGATGCGTCATCTCCTGATGCACCGATTGCACTGTCGGCCCGTGCAAATGCGGATCAAGTTGAGATAACTGTGGAGGATCAGGGGTGCGGCATGAGTGCTGACTTTGTGCAAAAGCAGCTTTTTAAACCCTTCGCGTCCACAAAAACGGCGGGTTTTGGTATTGGGGCCTATGAAGCGCGTGAATTGACGCGGCAAATGAAGGGTGAATTATCCGTCACAAGCGAGGTTGGAAAAGGCACTCGCTTTATATTAAGCTTTCCGCGCGAAGGTGCGCAGGACCTAAGCGGAGGTGAGGGTGTGTCTGTAGAGGAAGGGGCAAAAGTCAGCCATGGCTGATACGTCAAAATTGCCGAAACTGTTGGTCGTTGAAGATGACAAAGGCCTGCAGAAGCAGCTCAAATGGGGCTATGAGGACTATGACGTGGTCATCGCTGAGGACCGCGCCAGCGCCATTGCTGCCGTGCGCCTGCATGAGCCAAGCGTGGTGACGCTCGACCTAGGGTTGCCGCCGGACCCGGATGGCACCACGGAAGGCTTTGCCATCCTCAAAGAGATTTTGCTGTTGGCGCCCAAAACAAAGGTCATTGTGGCCTCGGGTCATGGTGAGCGGTCTTCTGCGCTGCGTGCCGTGGCGTCGGGCGCTTATGATTTTTACCAAAAGCCCATTGATATTGATGAGCTGGGCTTGATTGTCCGGCGGGCCTTCCAGCTGCGCGATATTGAGATTGAAAATGAGCGCCTAAGCGCTGCCAAAGGCGAGAGTTCGCTCGCTGGCTTGATCACAGGCTGCGATAAGATGCAGCGCGTGTGTACCATGATAGAGCGTGTTGCCCCGACAGATGCCTCTGTCATGTTGCTGGGCGCCAGTGGTACTGGGAAAGAGCTGCTTGCCAAGGGCCTTCATGAAAATTCGCAG
>JBCCDR010000371.1:0-2924 GCA_039030675.1 Pseudomonadota bacterium
GAGCATCGACATGCGCACCGGCGGCTTTACGTGCATGCTGCGCGTCGCGCCGGGTGTTGAAGCGCCTGTTCATCATCACCTTGGCTCTATTGAGCTGATCGTTATGAGCGGTGATATTTGTTATGATCCCAGTGCTTTAGGGCATGCTGGCGACTATATGTATGAGCCTGCCGGCGACATTCATCAGCCCATTTCGCCCAGTGGCTGCGTCCTATTTTGCGTATTCCAAGGCCCAATTGCAGGCCTAACAGATGAGGGCGGTGTCGCGGGTATCGTCGATGCTAAATCCATGCTCGCAATGGCCGCTGGTCACGGCGCCGTATCGCACGTTCATAGGTAGCCGCGCGGCAGTCACCCATGACACAAGAACGCATCCAGGGCCGCTTCGGCGGCAAAAGCGTCGCTGTGACCGGCGGCGGCTCAGGGATTGGCCGGGCAACTGCCATCGCCTTCGCTGGTGAAGGCGCACGCGTTGCTGTTCTGGACGTCAATGCTGAGGGCGCTCAACGAACCGCAGACGCAATCGGCGATGGTGCAGCAGCGATTGCGCTCAATGTTGCCAGCCGCGCCGATTGGGACCAGGCCATGCCGGCCATTCAAGATGCGATCGGTACACTTGATGTTTTGGTCAACTGTGCTGGCATAGGCCGGGCCGGGCGTTTTGAAGACTTGTCCGATGAAGATTGGCAGGCTCAGATTGACGTGAATTTGACTGGCACGCTGCTGGGTTGCCAGCAAGCCTTGCAGGCTATGGCCGGCCGCGGCGGCGCGATTGTCAATGTCGCCTCCATTTATGGCCTCATCGGCAGCGACGATACTGTCGGCTATAATGCCACTAAGGGCGGCGTTGTGCTGATGACCCGCTCGGTGGCATTGCACTGCGCGAAACACCAACTGAACGTACGCGTGAACGCCGTTGCGCCCACATATGTCGACACGGAGATGCTCGATCCCGTCGCTGAAGCAATGGGTGGGCGCACAACACTGACGGATGGGCTCGGAGCTATGGTGCCCCTCGGACGCGTGGCGCAAGTCAGCGATATCACGCCAGCCATCTTGTTCTTAGCCTCTCACGAGGCCGCAATGATCACCGGCACGGTTTTACCCATTGATGGGGGACAAACCGCTGGGACCTTTGGCGGCCACGCGGCGTAACGACAGCCAAGGCAAAGTCGTTCAAGGCGGCTTTCCACACAAAGACTTCTAAAGCAGACTTGGGGAGAAAAACTGTGTCACCTTCATTTCATACCTATTTAAGTGCAACGACCGCCAGCCTGGCTATAGCGATGGCTTTTGCGAGCGTACCTGCCCATGCGCAAGATCGAGGCACCGACAACGCCGCGGTTGAGACTATCCTCATTACCGCCCGAAAGCGCGTGGAGACGCTTCAAAACGTTCCCATTTCCGTAACCGCCTATTCCAATGCAGCCCTAGAGCAGCGCGACATCACCAATCTACAAGGCCTTAACAACTTCACGCCCAACTTAGAGCTCACGACCGGGCGCGCGGATGGCGGCGGCAGCGCGGCACAGATCTACATTCGCGGTGTTGGCCAATCTGATTTTATTTTTCCCAATGACCCAGGTGTGGGACTGTATGTGGATGATGTCTATCTGGCGCGCACCGTCGGCGGCCTGATTGCGCTTGCTGATGTCGAGCGCGTTGAGGTGCTGCGCGGTCCGCAAGGCACGCTCTATGGCAAAAACACAATCGGCGGCGCTGTGAAAGTCATCACCAAGGCGCCAACAGGCGAATGGGGCGGAAAAATCCGCCTGACTGCAGGGAATTTCGACCGCCGCGATGCTGTTGCCTCCGTCGATGTGCCCATCCTGGATACCCTCGCCATGCGCGTTGAGCTGGCCTCTTTGCAGCGCGATGGGTTTGTTATCCGTCCATTTGATGGCATTGATCTTGGCAATGAAGACAAAAAACTGCTGCGCGCAGATATGCTTTGGGAGCCGACACCTAAGCTGACGGTGCGGATGCAAGGCGATGTGCAGTCACAGCGCCAAAATGGGGCCCCAGGGAACCTCCTGACCATTATCCCATCCACAGCTGGCGCAACGCCGGTCGATCCGGTGAATGGCCAGCCCGTCATCAACCCCATAACCAACCAGCAGGCCTTTGTGCCTGGCACAGGTATCATCGAAGGGCTGTATAACCCTGTCGTCGTACCAGGGCTCAACGCCGGCTTAGGGCTGCCAGAAGGGACGCTTTACGACGGCCGATTTGTCACCGGTGATGCGCGCACGTCTAACGGGACCGCATTCGTCAATGATGACAACGATATTTGGGGCCTGTCTCTCAACATCAACTATGAGATATCGGATAATCTGAGCATTAAATCCATCACCGCGTATCGCAATCTCGATGCCAACTTCGCACGCGATGGGGACCACACCCCCTATGCGATTGTCGACACCAACAACACCTTCCAGCAGGAGCAAATCTCGCAAGAGTTCCAGCTTTCGGGCTTGTCTTTCTCCGACCGCTTCAATTGGCTCGTCGGCGGCTTTGCCTTCTTTGAGAACGCGTCGGATGACAACACCGTTAGCTTACTTGAAGGCACTTTAGAGGCTGTTGGATTGGAACTCAGCCTGCGTCCCATCTCATCCATCAAATCACAGAGTTTTGCCATCTTCACCCACGGTGACTTCGATGTTACGGATCGGCTGAGCATTTCAGCTGGGCTGCGCTTCACCTATGAGGAAAAAGAACTGCAGCGTATTTTCACGCTGCGAAGCAGTGGCGTGGTGATCACCGATCGCCGCAATGGCAATCCCGATAGCGGTGACCCTCTCGCCGCGGTGGGCCCAGCCTTGGAAGAGAACTGGTCAGCCTTCGCGCCAAAAGTTGGGCTCGACTTTCCGGATCAGCCAGTCCGCTTGATAGAGGCGATGCTCCCGCACCAACGGCGGTGCATC
>JBCCDR010000372.1:0-2909 GCA_039030675.1 Pseudomonadota bacterium
CTGCCGTTTCTTTGGCGCATCGTCTTGCGCAGATATGGGTGCGTGGACGTTCATAGTCTTTTCTCCGAAAAGCTGAATTCGCAGAGCTCTAACACTTCAAATTCGCCCGTGGCCTTTGTCCACAGGCGCTCAAAGAGCCCAGCACGTTTTACAGTCGCGGTCCGCCGAAACGTTTCATGATGGCCGTAGGGAACTTCAATGGGTTTGCCGTGCACTGTCACTTCATCTCCAGGGTACACGGCCAATCCGCCATCTAAGCGGACATGCGCATGCAGGCTATCAAAGGTGTTTTCGATCTCAACCGTACATCCGGTTGTAAGCGTTTCTGGCAGCAAAGATTTGATCGACATCATGTCACGCTCCTGTGCCGCTGGGATCGGGCAAAAACGGGGTGAAACTGTTCACGGCAACGGGTCCGAAAGAGTTGAGTTTGATGAAATGGCCGGTGTGTGGGTCAACAAGCGACACATGGCCGTTCACCGCTCTCACCAGTCGATAGGGCAATGTGTAATCCACGCCTTGTGCAGTCCGGTTGAGTGATAGGGAGCGTATGGACGAGCGAATGAATGCCCCTTCGCCCACGTCATAGTGGCCGATGGCTTCTTCGCTGTTGGCATCAATGACAGAAAAAGCACCGGCCTCTTCCATGCGGAAGGTGATCATGCGCTCATCGCGCGTTTCGCCAACACTGCCATGCACCTGGCCGCGCTGGGTCGCCACGCTCATAGCGACGATGCCCACGGTAAACACGATCACGCACAGCGCGCCGATCAAAGGCCATCTGTGGTGGCCGGAAAAAGATGTCGGTTCGTGCTCGCTCATCGTGATCTCCTGTCCTGCCGGCTACGCGCTTTGAGCGTGGCCTGGTGCAAGCGCTCCGGGCTTTGGCGTATATGTTCTCACCTTCACACCTTGCGCAGCGATCGGGACAGTGCGCACTGGCTGGCCATGGGCGCTTTGGAGCGCTTTTGTCAGCTGTTGCGCAATGGTGTCCACATCGGCAATGGCGCGCAGGGACGGCTGTGGCTTGCTGGCCTGCCATGGGCGCGCGTGTGGCCATAAGACCAGCCAAGAAATCTTGGTGTGCTCCTTCAGGCCAAGGGAAATGGTGCCCGTTCCGTCGCTGAGGGGTTTGATGTCAGCGCTCACAATCTGCGAGAAGGGGAAATTGAAGGTCACAGGAAGTGCAACGCCAAAGCGCATGACAACCCGCTTGGATGTGATGGTGTAAATGGTGCTGCGTGCAACGGCGCGGGCAAACCACCACCCCATGGCCCAAACAAGGCCAGCCAAAGCGAGAGTCACCAGGCCAGAGATTGCCACCTGGGCAATTGCTTTGCCGTCATAGATGGCCGTGCCAACATTCCACACCAGCACCAGCGCGAAGTAAAATCCAATGACGCGCGCTTTGAGAACATGGCGCAAAAACGAAGCTCTGTCGGGCGCGCCCTGCCAGAGGATGGTTTCCCCCTCTGGCAGTTTTTCCGGGAGACCGGGCAGATAGTCCTGCTCGAAGTCGTCGTGAGTGTGCTGGTTCACAGCAGCGGCTCCGAACGTTTCGGCGTGGCGTACAAGTTGCCGCCGCCGTAATAGGCCATGATTTTTTCTTCCTCCAGCATGGTGATTTTATCGGCTGCTGCTGTTTGAGGAACGTCAGTGAACTGGTCAGACATCAGCGCGGTGACAAAATACTCTTTCGTCCCCGGCGCCCGGCCATTGCGGCGTTTTGCGAAATGGAGGGGAATCAGGCGCTTCTCAGCTCCGAGGTCGATTTCAAAGTAGCGGATCAGCGATTCAGACTGATCGATCCACGCATCGCTGATGGTCCCGGCCACATTCCCGTCTGCCGCCACCACGTTAAGCCCGCGCGGGTCAAGATCACCTTCCGTGATTGAGAAATGCGGCAAGGTGCTCATGGGTACAATCTTCGCGGTGCCATGCGGCGTTAAGTCGGGATGATCAGGCCGTTCCGCCCAAGAGGATGGTCCAATACAATCCGTGAGCGGGTTGCCGGTGGGAATCAGCGGAGCGCCAGCAATAGGGGAAGCGCGCCGCGCGGCAACCGGGCGCGTGTCGCGGTTTGCAGCGTTTGGATAAGTCCGCTCGCCTTGGCCATTGGGCAATTTGAAGGTCTTGGGGGTCGGCAGGCTGAGCCAGGCATCCTTATTGTATTTGCCCGTCAGGTCTTCTTCAAGCGGATACCCCTCGCGCCGGCTTTCAGCTTGGAGGTACCAGATGAGCCCTGCAAAGAAGAGCCAAAAGGCGTAGAGCACCATCTGGGCGACGTCGATATTTCCAACAATTTCAACCATGTTTTTGCTCCATGTTTACTCAGCTTGGCAATCTGGCCAGGCCAATATGTGTCCCGCGTTTCTGGCCCGTAGGCTCTTTGAAAGTCACGAGAGGTCCTATCGCGATCAGGCTGAAGAAAAGGAACGCGATATCAATATGATAGACGACGCTGTAGCCAAAGGCTGGCCCAGCAAAGGTGGGCGCATAGCCCGCTGCAATCAGCCACTGCACACCATCACGAATGATGCCGCCCGCGGCTAAGCCCACGCCGACGGCAGTGGCTTGAACGGCGCCCCAAGCGCCCAGCGCAAGGCCAGAGCCGGTGGCGCTTGTACGGTCCATACAGGCCGTGAGCGTGCCCAGCGTAAACAGCCCGCCGCCCGCGCCGATGAGGCACGCGCCGAGGCGAAACAGGTCTGCTGACCCAAGCGGGGCTGCAAAAATCACGCAGCAAAAGGCACCCACACCCAGCAGCGCGCCCAGCGCTGACAAGCGGTAGGCATTGAAGTGACTAGACAGCAGCTTTCCGGCAAGCGCGAAGCCAGCCAAGGTGCCTGCTGCAAACCAAGCGGTCAGCAGCGTTGTTTGGGCGACGGAAAGCGCGAGGACCTGCCCGC
>JBCCDR010000373.1:0-2888 GCA_039030675.1 Pseudomonadota bacterium
CCGCAAAGAGCTCTGATATACGTCAAGTCGTAACGTTTGCGTACCGGAGTAAGTTCAAAATGCCGCGCTTTGATGATCGGCTCAAAAACGTATTGGCGCTTATCGACTCTAGCGAGCCCAGCAATCCAGATACGGTGTTCCGCCATATTTGCGACATCTTGCTCCAAGAGGGGTTGTGGATGAGCGCCGAGCGGCGTCAGCAGCTCATCTCTCACCTTGCCGACTTTTATCCCAAAGCGAGCCAAGCGGCACGCATGGAGATTGCAGATATAACCAGCCGGGTTGGCGATGCGCCAGCGGAAATTATTGCGCTGATCGCGGCCGATGAAGATGTGGTGGGAAACCGGCTATGGAGCAGCCTGCGGGTCACAAGTGATGACTGGGGAATCATCCTGCCGCGGCTATCGCGCACGGCGCTGGGCCGCCTGCGCGCCCGCATGGACCTTCCCGATGCCATTGACGTGGCCGTTGACCGCGAATGGCGCAAGCGCATCCGGACTGGAGCCACACCACTCCCAAGCTTGATGGAAACCGCAACGGCGCTGCTCAGTGGCCAACTTGAAGCGCCGATTGCGCAGCCAGAGGTCGAGGCAGAAACGCCTGACATCCTCGATTTGTCGCAGGCAGAGGCCATCTTCTCCATGCGCTCAGAGCCTGACGATACCGCAGCGCTGGAATCAACAAGCACGCCCGATGACCAAGCCCAGGACACTGACGTATCGCAAGACGCTGTTGAGGCAGAAGAAGACGACAAAGCGGAAGAAGACGACAAAGCGGACGTTGCCGAAACATTGCTGACCATCGGTGATGAAATCGCAGCAGCCGATGAGCAGACAGACGGTCAAGAAGACGACACTGAAGAGCTGCCCGAGACCTATGACGAAGAGCTCCAGGACAGTGACTTAGAAACGGCCTTCCTCAGCACGACACCGGAAGTCGAGGATCCAAAAATCCAAGATATTCTGCAGCGACTGCGTGATTTCGGCGAGCGCAGCAGAGAGCTGGAGCCGACTGCGGCGCTAGAGCCCGCCCAAGCGGATGCTCAAGAAGCCAGCCCGCTGGAAGATGCTGACGCAGAACCGGTAGCCGCCGGCGCAGCCGGTCTGTTTCTTGCAGAAGCGAATGAACAACGGCGGCCTGAAACCGACGGCATCGTGCCTCTTTTTGCGCCGACGCAGCCAACGGAGCCGGAGCTAGAAGACTCAGGCGAGAGCGAGCGTACCGTCGAGCGCGTGCGGGGGCGGCTATCTGTCAGCGGCCTGTCGCCTGTTCTGGGTGCGCGCTGGGTGACGGACCGGTTTGGCTCACTGGTTGAGATGGGCCCCAATGGAACGGATGTTTTCGGGCTCCCATCGCACAATTTGATTGGCGAAATCCTCTCCAGCCTGTTTACCCTTCCAGGGCGTCAAACCTTGGATAAGGCGCTGTCCGCACGCAGAGGCTTTCGCGACTTAAAAGCCGTCAGCCTTGCCCAAGGAGATGGCTGGTCGCTCTCAGCGGTCCCTGTTTTTGATGATGAAAGCGGCATCTTCCTCGGCTTTCGCGGCACGGCAAAGCCGGATGACAAGATTGCAGAACAAGAGGCCCGTGACGCGGCCGAGGCGGCTGAAGCGGCTGCGCAGGAAGAGCCTGTCTTTGACGTGACCGGCCTTGCCCATGAACTCAAAACACCGCTCAACGCCATTCGCGGCTTCGCGGAGATGATCCAAACCCAGCAGCTGGGCGAGACCAGCGCCTTCGCGCAGCACCGCTCCGCCCATATCGGCCAGCAAGCCAAGCGCCTGGCCAATGTGCTCGATGATCTGCTCATGCAGGATAAGACGCAGGGCCACAGCTATGATGAGCCGATAGAGCTCACCCCAGTCGTGGATTTGATTGCGCAGAGTGTGCGCGCTTTTAGCGGCGATGACTTGGTCACCGAACGCCTCGCCCAGATCAGCACGAAGCTGCAGTCACCCTTAGAGGCGCGCTTTGTCACCCGCATGGTTGAACGCTTGATCTTCTATGCTGCGCAGTGGACACCGCGCGGCCGTCCTGTGGTGATGCGTGTGGAAACGCAGGGCCAAGGCGAGACAGAGACTGTCCAGCTGATTGCCCGCATTCCCGGCTGGAAGGGCGGGGCTGAGAGCGCTGACCTCTTCCGCATCGCGCAAGGCCCTGGCCTGCCGTTTAACCACGCACTGGCGAATACAGCCTTGGAAGGACGCCCGCTGCCAGTGATACAATCGGATTTGGACAGCGTGGGCGCTACTCTAACCGTGACCCAGAACACGGCTGGCGCCGCTCTAGAATTGAGCCTGCCGACTGCGCCAAGCTGATATGGCCCATAAAATCAGCGCGGGCATTGCAGCGCTGCGTTTGCGCCTTATATTATCGCTCAACCCCGACCCCTTAGAGACGGCAAGCACGCACTGCTTGCCGCTCCTTATTGGTAAAAATCATTATGGCAGATGCAGTTCATACGAAATTTCTAGTCATCGGCTCCGGCCCTGCTGGCTATACCGCAGCAATCTATGCAGCCCGCGCTGCGCTTGAGCCCGTGCTCGTCCAGGGCATGGAGCCAGGCGGCCAACTGACCATCACGACGGATGTGGAAAACTATCCTGGCTTCGCCGATCCGATCCAAGGCCCCTGGCTTATGGAGCAAATGAAAGGCCAGGCAGAACACGTTGGCACCAAACTCATCACGGACACCATCGTCGATGTGGATTTTACCGCCCGCCCCTTCAAAGCCATTGGCGATAGCGGCACAGTATACACTGGCGACACCGTTGTGATCGCGACCGGCGCACAAGCGCGCTGGCTTGGCCTGGACAGCGAAACCAAGTTCAAAGGCTTTGGCGTCTCAGCCTGCGCGACTTGCGACGGTTTTTTCTACTGCGGCAAAG
>JBCCDR010000374.1:0-2888 GCA_039030675.1 Pseudomonadota bacterium
CCAATGAAAGAGCGACGCAATAAGCGGTGTATCCTGGCCGCCGACGACGAGCGGCAGGGCCGGCGCGTCCATGGGCGTTGCGCCACTTGCAGCCGCTGGCGCAAGTGCAGCGACGTCTTGCTTCATTGGCGCCAAGGCGTCTGAAAGCGCTTTGAGCGACATCGCTTTCTTTCCGGTAGACACAGCTTGGCCGGGTTGCTCGGTTGCTTTTTCCTTTGCTGCGGACGTGTCCGCGCCAATCCGTGATGCCTCTTCGCTCTGCGAAGCATCGCCGGACAGCAGCGTGTAGGCCACCAGTTGGCTGAGTTTCCCCATCGCCAGAGGCAGCGCCGGTGCAGTCTGTACTGGCGCGAGCACGGGCGACAGGATCGGTGCCTCCAACTGCTGCGGCGCCAAAGCGACCGCTTGACCGCGGCCCGTTTGGATTGGCACGCCACTTGACTGGGTTTCCTTCACTGACGTGGCGCTTGCAGAAAGCAGCACAATCTTGCCGCCGCGCTGAAGGCTGGCGTCTGGCAGCTGTGGGAGTGTGATTTTCACGTTCCCCGCCCGCGCGATGATAGCAGGGTGCTGTTTTCCACGCGTGTCTCCGTCAGACGTTATCTCTGCGAGCACGGCGCGCCCTTGGTTTATCAATTGGGCGATAGGCGAGCTTGGCTGTGGTGGCTTCGCGTAGCCAAAGCTGGTCTGCGAGGCGGGCAGCACAGTGAGTGCAAGTGGCATACTGCCTTTGGCCAAGCCTGGGTGTCGCGCAATGAAGGCGGCCGTGGCCCCATTAGGCTTTACGTCATCGCTCTCCAACGTTGCCGTTGCCTGCATGAGTATCGGTGCCGTTGTCGAGCCACTTGCCGCCTTAGGTGCTGCCGCTAAGCTTGAGACTACGTCTTGGGATGCATTGACATTTTGAAGCGCCGCTTTAAGCGGCAAGTTGGCGGGTGGTGTGACGCTTGGTGTGCCCTGCGTCTGCTCTGGTTGTGCACCCAGGGATGGCGCTTCAAGTCCGCGCAGGGCGACCAATGCCAATTGAACAGGCTGCGGCGGGTTGGCTGGCTGGGAAGCGGGCAGCGTTCCTAAAAACTGAGGCACCACCTGTGTGACGGTAATGCGTGCGCTTTGTGTGGGTTTGAGCGAGGCTGCTGGGTCCACAAGCAAGGTCTGGCGCTCATTTTGCACGACAGCGCGAACCTCGGCGTCGATGCGCACTACCTCGCCAGTCAGAACATCTCCCACTTTAATGCCGGCGAGCTGCGGGCTGAGCGAGATGGCTGGCTCACGGAAAGGAAGGGGTGGTGATTTGGAAGGCGCGGTTGTTTGGCCTTGGCCTGCCGCGTTGCCTTGCCCGCCAGGGTCTTGGCGGTCCTGCGTGCTTGGTGTGGCAGGAACCTGGGCGGCTTCACCGGGGCGCACAGCGCTGGGGGGCACTGCTGCCGCGTCCGTCATGGCTTAAGCGCTTTGCTTCTTCAGGCTGCGTTTGCGCTCAGCAATCAGCTGCTTAGCGATGGTACTGACTTGGCGCGCTGCTTCACATTGGGGGTAGCGCGAGAAGATATCGCTTTGCTGGCGAATGGCGTCGCGCACATGGCTGTCGGTGAAGACACTGCCAAGCAGCGGTGGGCGGAACTGCAGGAATGTGGCGCAGGCTTTTTCAATGGCCGCATAGGCCTTGTCTGCGCTTTCCCGGTCGGGTGCATTATTGACCACGATGCGCAGGTCAGCGCCCGGGTCGCGCATGCGGCGCAGCTTCATATAGGCATAGGCGTCTGTCAGCGATGTTGGCTCGCCCGTTAGCACCACGATGGTCAGCCCCGGATGGGTGCCGATGCTCATATTGGTTGGGTCTACGCCGGCTGCCATGTCGAGCAAAACATGGTCATAGTCGTTGCTCGCGCTTGCGAGGTGCTGGCGCAAACTCTCCGTTTTCTCTTTGCGCATGGAGGACAGCGCGCCGGAGCCGGATTTGCCGGCAAGGACGTCAAAGCCGCCGGCGTCATAGCGTGTGACAGCGTCTGCCAGCGTGGCCCGTCCGGCCAGCAGGTCGCCTAAGTCTTGGTCCGGGACGAGGCCCAATTGGACGTCCACATTGGCGAGACCCAAGTCCCCATCAAAGAGAAGCACTGAGCGGCCTTCTCTGGAGAGGGCTGTTGCCAGGGAGATCGACAGCCATGTCTTTCCAACACCGCCTTTGCCGGAGGCTATAGTGATGAGGGAGTGCGCATTGGTCATAACTGGGCTTCCTTCAGGGGGGGCTGGGGCGTGCTGCCGGTGGCGATGCCAAGGCGGGCAGGGTCTGGCTTGGAGAGCAGAAACCGTGCCAGCGTCAGCGGTGTTGCATTGATGAAGCTATCGGCGACGAATGGGCTGGCAGAGAGCCCGGCCAGCGCCATACGGCCTTTGTAAAGGGCTGTTACAATGCCGGCGAAGCGCCGCGCACCATCGAGGCGGGTGACCAGCATGCGTTTCACACCGAGAGAGCTGAATACATGGGCTTGCTCGGCCGCTTCCAATCCATCCAGGCCTGCCGGCAACACGAAAATAGGTTCCGCGCCGGACTGGGCGGCAAAGCGGGCGATGCGCTGGGCATCGTCCAGGCTATAGGCATTGACGCCCGTGGTATCGATGATTTGCACATCCGCGTCGCTCTTTTGGTGCAGCAGATACCGTAGCTCTTGCGCGCTTTCGGCGGTGGTCACCATCAGGTCAAGCTTCTCGCACAGCAGTTCCAGCTGTGCGACGCCGGCACTGCGCATCAGGTCCGTGCTATAGACCTGGACGCTCTGGCCGCGCATACGGGCATCGGCCGCCAGTTTTGCAATGGCGGTAGTTTTGCCAGCGCCAGGTGGGCCGACCAGCAGCAAAGGTTTCGCTGGCTGATGCGCAAAGCCAGAAAA
>JBCCDR010000375.1:0-2883 GCA_039030675.1 Pseudomonadota bacterium
CACTTTGAAGTGCATGCCCATGATGGCAAAGCGTGGACGATTATCGCTGCACTCGAAGATGTTGACGCTGCAAAAAACAATGCCAGGTCGTTGTTTGCGGCCGGGAAACACCGCGCGGTCAAAGTCACCAAAGAACGCTACAATGATGACAAGGGCACCTATGCGTCGCTCACAATTGTCAGCCATGGCAACGTTCCCACGTCCAAGCGGATCGCAGAAAGGCATGACCCGTCCAAACGGATCAATGTGTGCCGCAAACCCACCGACCTGTATACCTATGAAGGGCGGCGCTCCATTCGCTTGCAAATTGGCAACACGCTAGACCACTGGGCCATCACGCCCACGGAGCTGCTGCACGATCCTGATTATTATCTCAAGCTCGATAACGCGGGCACGCTTCTACAAAATGCCATTCAACGCACGGCCGTGCAGCAAATCCAAGGCACGGACGTGCCTGTGCAGGAGCGCATGCGCGAGTTGTATGATGTGCTCGGCCAAGCCTATGGCGACTTAAAGAAGCTGCTGGCGAGCAATAAGCTGGCAAACTTGCAGAAGTTTCCCATTGAAAAAGTCGCAGAACAGCTGAGCGAAGAACACCAGCGCACGACGCTGTTTTCCGCCGCGCTAGCAGCCGCTTTGAAACAAGAGGCGGACATTTGGGCCAAATTCACGTTTACGCTGACCCATTTGAAAAAGGGCCTGCCAGGCTGGGTCATCGACGTCTTGGATACGCTGTTTGCTGAACTCATGCAGACACCTGCCATCCTGCGCGGGATTATGGAAAGCCAGAAGAAATCCAGCGAGCTGGAACGGATGCTCGGGCTGGTGCATTTGCGTCACGGCAAGGCCGCTCTTGATGGATTTGATGTCTTCAACGAGTTTATCACGGGCGGCAAAATGCCCAACACGGAAACAGCGCTGCAGCAGCTCCTGCTGCAACAAATGCGCTCCAGCAACGTGCTTAGCGATGGTGATTTGGCAGACCACCTTGATGCCATTACGGAAATCAAAGAGGCCTGCTCGCAAGACCTGGAAAAGGAAGATGCGTTCTCAGGCGAAGTCTTTGAAGCAATCTCAAAACGCTGCCAAAAGGCGCTGTCCACCCACTCTGTGAACACCTATATGGCAGCCGCGGCGGGACCGTTGGACCGGGCTGAACGGTTGCTCAAACTCGCGCCGAAGGTGATCGGCAAGCAAGCCCTTAAGCAATTGGCGGAACAGCTCAGCCCCATTTTGGTGCCGTATGACCAGCAAGTCCTCATCCGCAAGAATGCGGAAAACCCTCTGGAGACCATGACACAGCTGCGCAAACTGCAAGTGCTGCTTGGAAAGGCCGAGTTTGCGGAGCAAGTTGCGAAAGATTTCAATGGCGCGCTCGACAATATGTGCCTTGGCCTGCTGCAAAGCACCCGCCTCATCCAGAAGCTTGAGAAGAGCGAGATGGAGCAATGGCAAAAAGCCATGAAGCTGCTCGACTTGCTGGCCAAAGCCACCTTTGTGGAAGGTCAAAGCGCATCAGGCATTCGCAAAACCACGCGGGAAATTATGCGTGGCTCTGGCCTGATTGATGAACTCATGAAGTCAGCAAAAACGCAGCAAGATCAGGTCATGCAGCTGCAAAAGCTCATGGACCTGCTCACCCGTGCTGGTATGGGCGCCTCTGCCGCTGGGCTTGCCGCTTAGCGGCTAGAGTTCGCCATCGATGGGCTCAATGCCCTGCGCTTCAAGCCCCGCCATCAGGGCGACGCAAATCTCATCAACCAGCTGCTCATCTGGGCTCCTGACCACAAAATTCGCCCCCACCTTGCCGCCGCGCGCAAAGGGATAGCTGCCGATTGACGCCTCTGGGTGCTGCGTTTGGAGCGCATCCAGCAGGTCCGCCGCCTCACTTTCCGGCGTCATGGCAGCAATGGTGCGCGCACTCACTGGCCTGCCCCCTTCAAGCTCGTCACTGATGGCATCCAGCATGGCGCGCATGATGGAGGGTATGCCGGCGAGAATATACAAATTGCGGATGACGATACCCGGCGCGCCAAGACCTTTTGAAATGACAAGCCGGGAGCCAGCAGGGGCACGCGCCATGAGTTTGCGGCGCTCAGTGAGGTTATCAGCGCCATAATAGCCTTCTAAAATGGCCAGAGCATCGGGGTGCAAAATCATGTCCATGCCGAACGCGCGGCAAATGGCTTCGACCGTGATATCATCATGGGTGGGCCCTATGCCACCCGTGGTGAAGGCATAGTCATAGCGCTCGCTCATGGCCGTTACCGCCTCGCCGATGGCATCATAATCATCGCTGACAACGCGTACCTCCGCGAGGCGGACGCCGTGCGTGTTGAGCCAGCGCGCCAGATAATTGATATTGGCGTCCTGGGTGCGGCCGGACAAAATCTCGTCCCCAATCACCACCATACCCGCGCGCCAAACGCGCTCTGATGCCTCACCTTGGCTCATATAGCTCATACACCGCTTGATTTATCCAGTGCGCGCTTTGTAAGGGTTTGGCCATGGAATTTCCAGAACCCTTAGTGCGTGCGACACTGATAAAACGCTACAAGCGCTTCCTCGCCGATGTCACCTTGGAAACCGGCGAGGTGGTCACCGCCCATGTGGCTAACTCTGGCCGTATGACAGGCGTCTCCACGCCAGGCAGCACGGTTTGGCTGCTGCCAAATCGGTCCAAAACGGCCAAGCTCAAGTTTCGCTGGGAGCTCATAGAAGCCGATGGCGGGCTCGTTGGCGTCAACACCAGCCGGCCAAACACTCTGGTGGAAGAAGCTATACGCAACGGCACGATAGAAGCGCTGCAGGGCTATGAGAGCCTGCGGCGGGAAGTGAAATACGGCAAAAACTCCCGGATCGACATTCTTCTGGAGCAGGCGG
>JBCCDR010000376.1:0-2854 GCA_039030675.1 Pseudomonadota bacterium
CGATGAGTTCCCAGCCGCATGGCTCCACGCCCGCGGCCTCGACTGGGCCGCCGATCTGCTGCCGCAGCCTGCTCCCAATATCCAGGCAATCGCCCCAATCGAAGGAGATATCCCATGCACCGCCGAATAGTCGCAACGGCGACAGCGATTTTGTTGGGCCTCGCTTTGCTCCCGATTGCGGCAGCCCCATCGGCACATGGCTTTTTTGGCTTCAAGATTGTGTTCGACCCACAGAACTATGCGCAAAATCTGATGACCGCGGCACGGACGCTGCAGACCATTCGCAATCAAGTCCGCCAGCTGCAGAACGAAGCGCGTATGCTGGCCAATCAAGCCAAGAATCTCGCCAAGCTAGGCTATGATCCTCGACTGATCCTGGATCAAAAACTGCAGCAGATCACCCAGCTTATGGACCAGGCCAAAGCCTTGTCTTTCCAGGTGAGCCAGACGGATCAGCTGTTCCGGCAGCGCTATCCCGAAGACTATGCCAACTGGTCCAAAACCCAAAAAGCAGCGGCAGCAGAAGCACAGTGGCAAGCCGCCCGGTCTGGCTATCATGACGCGTTGCTTGTGCAGTCGCAGATCGTTCAGAACGTCAAATCCGATGCTGGTTTGCTTGATACCATTTTAAGCGAAAGCAGCTCTGCCTCAGGTAGCTTGGCTGCGCAGCAAGCAGGCAATCAGTTGGCAGGCCTGAACACCAAACAGCTGATGCAGGTGCAACAGCTGATGGCCTCACAGCACCGAGCACAAGCGCTTGAGCGCGCACGGGTTTTGCAAATTGAGCGCCAAGGCAAAATCGCGCTCAAAGACTTTGTTGGCAGCGCTGCTGCCTATACGCGGCCCTAAGCTATGCAAGATCTTGGCATCATCGATACCTTCACGGCCACCTTTTCAAGCTACATCGACAGCGGCTTTGGGCTGCTGGCGCCGGATGTAGCCTATCTGACGGCCGTACTTATTGGCATTGATGTGGTGCTGGCCGGGGTCTTTTGGGCCATGGGGCCAGAGACTAATGTCATCGGGACGTTTCTTAAGAAGGTGCTCTATGTCGGCGTCTTTGCGTTCATCCTCAACAATTTTGCAGGTCTTGCTGACATCATCTTCCGCAGCTTTGCCCAGCTGGGCCTCAATGCCACGGGCACCAGCCTGACGGCAGCGGATTTGCTGCGACCCGGCTTTGTGGCTGGTACTGGCTTTACGGCGGCCCATCCGCTGCTCGAAGAGATTGGCAGCCTCACAGGTCCCGTCAGCTTCTTCGTCAATATCGCGACCATCGCCATTCTGTTCCTGGCCTGGCTCATCACTTTGCTGGCCTTCTTCTTTTTGGCCATTCAGCTGTTTGTGACTGTCATCGAGTTCAAGCTGACGACCCTGGCTGGCTTTGTGTTGGTGCCTTTTGCGCTGTGGAACAAGACGAGTTTCTTGGCAGAGAAAGTGCTTGGCAATGTTATTGCCTCGGGCGTCAAACTCATGGTGCTGGCTGTGATTGTTGGCATTGGCTCCACGCTGTTTGGCAGCGTCACCTCTGAGATCACACCGGGCAGTGTCACGCTTGAAGATGCCGCTACCGTCATTCTGGCCATTATGGCGTTGTTTGCCTTGGGCATCTTCGGCCCAGGCATTGCCGCAGGGCTCGTCTCTGGCGCACCGCAGCTTGGGGCAGGGGCGGTCGTTGGCACTGCAGCTGGTCTTGGGGCAAGTGCCTTAGCCGGCGGTGCACTCGCAGCAGGGGCTGCAAGAACGGCTGTCACCGGGACCCAAACATCCATTCGCTCCGGCACATCCCTTGCCGGTGGAGCGCATATGGCCTTTGCCATGGGCAAGGCGGCCTCGGGTGACAGCGGCCTCAAAGGCACCGCGAGCGGCCTTGGCGCGGTTGCTCAGGCCGGGGCAGGGGCCATGGGTGCCCGCGCAAAGTCCTTTGTGACTGGTGGTCATAATGCCGGAGTATTTGGCGCAAGAAGTGCTGCAACCGCCACAGGTGGAGCCTTCACTGGCGGTGCTGGTGCCTCGACAGCCGGCAGCCCATCTCATCAAGCGCCTGCCTGGGCGCGCTCGGCGCAGCGTCGCCAGATGCGCCGAGAAGCCAGCATCGCCGCCACGTCGGCGGTCAAAGACGGTGATCGCAGCGGCGCTGCCGAAGGCCCCAAGCTCAAACAAGACGAGGACTAAGCCATGTGGAAGCGCCAGCAACACAGCTATGGGCAAACGCCCGTTGCCACAACGCCCTATCAAAAGGCGGCCCAGGTTTGGGACACCCGGATCGGCGATGCGCGCGTCCAAGCGCGCAATTGGCGGCTTATGGCGCTGCTGTCATTGGGCCTCGCTTGCGGGCTAGCCGCTGCCTTTGTTTGGCGGTCGTCCAGCAGCCTCATCACGCCTTATGTGGTCGAGCTTGAAAGCAATGGCGACGTCCGCGCCGTCAAATCAGCCTTGCCCAACTATCATCCCAGGGACGCCCAGATCGCGCATCAGCTTGCTGCCTTCATCCAAAATGTGCGCTCCGTCTCCATTGATCCCATCGTCGTGCGGCAAAACTGGCTGGAAGCCTATGCCTATACCACCGACCAAGCGGCTCTGACGCTGAACCAATATGCCCGGGACAATGATCCCTTTGCTAATGTCGGCAAGCGCTCAGTCTCGGTGGATGTGGCGTCGGTTGTGCGGGCCTCAGCAGACAGCTTTGAACTGCGATGGCGCGAGACAGTATACGCTTCAGGTGTTCAGCAAGGCCAGAGCACCCATACTGCCGTGCTATCTGTGGTCCTCAAGCCGCCCCGCGACGAAGCCACCCTCCATCGCAACCCGCTCGGCCTCTATGTCCATGGCATCAACTGGTCCAAAGACCTCC
>JBCCDR010000377.1:0-2849 GCA_039030675.1 Pseudomonadota bacterium
ATAGTCTTTGGACACCATGGCCAAGGCCGCGCCATAGCCTTTGCGGTAATTGTCTTCCGCTGACAGGAAATCCATGGTCGCAGCATGTGTATCCTGCGGCGGGCGAATGCCGAAGGCCATGCGCGCTTCTGGCTTGCGATTGTACCAGGGAAAAAACAGCGTTTGCTCACGCATGCGCCACCAAACTTGAAACAGATGGCGCGCATCTTGGCTGGGCACAAAGGCCGGCAAATAGTTTTCAGCCAGGTCATCGCGGTCCGCCTGTGTGTTCACCAGCAGTCCGTTGAGCACAATGCTGGATATTTTGCCTGGGTGTTTGACGGCCATGGCCAGGCCAATCTTCGCGCCGGTATGGAAGCCATAGACAGGCAGTGAGGGAACCCCAAGCGCATCAATCAGCGCTGCCGTGGCATCCCCAAAATCCTCCACATGCGGGGCTTCGATGGGGAGGGGGTCGGAGAGGCCGAAGCCAGGATGGTCGGGTGCTATGCAGGTGAAGTCCTGCGCCCATTGCTGCATCAGGGGCTCAAGCTCTTCCGACGTTCTTGGGCTTTGATGCAGCATCAAAAGCGGCGGCCCATCCCCGCAGAGCCGCAGATGCACATGGCGTCCGTCCACCAGGATGATTTTTCGCTCTATGGGATGCGCCATGGCGCCACTCCTTCTTCTATAGATGCCACGTGATGAGGCCGGGAAACACGGTCATAACGGCGACAAGGCCTGCAATGATGAGGAAGAACGGCAGCGATGCGCGCGCAATCCGCCCGATGCTTTCGCCTGTCAGATCCTGAACGATAAAGAGGTTGAAGCCCACAGGCGGCGTGATTTGCGACATCTCCACAACAATGACAATGAAGATGCCGAACCAGACGGCATTAAAGCCTGCGTCTTGGACCAGCGGCAAGGCGATGGGCAGCGTCATGACGATGATGGACAGTCCATCCATCACCATGCCGAGCGCAATATAGAAAACGAGCAGCAGCGCAATCAAAGCGACCGGCGACAAGCCCAAGGCGCCGATGGTTTGGGCAGCGGCCTGTGGCAGCTCAAAGATAGCGACGATTTTCGACAGGAAGAAAGCGCCGGCCACAATCAGGCCAAGCATGGAGCATGTCTGCACCGCGCCCATGAGCGCCCCACCGAGGTTCGTCCAGTCCAGGCTGCGTTGCCACACGCTGATGGCCAGCGCGCCAAAGACCCCTACCGCCGCGGCTTCCGTGGGGCCGGCAATCCCCGCATACATGCTGCCGATCACAGTCAGGATCAGAAGGAATACGGGGCCTAAAAGCGCCAAGGCCGAGAGCCTGTCTTTCCAGCTGGTCTCAGCGAGGGGCTGCTTGCCTGCCACAACGGCAATATAGGCCATGTAGCTGCCAGCGAGGATCAAGCCGGGCAACACCCCAGCGATGAATAGGTCCAAAATAGAGGTGTCAGCCAGAACGCCGTAGATGATCAGGATGATACTTGGTGGGATCAGAAAGCCCAAGGTGCCTGCGCCGCAAAGCGAGCCAAGCGCGATGTCCCGGCTATAGCCCCGGCTTTCCAGCTGTTTGAGTGTGATGCGGCCAACGGTGGCGGTGGTTGCCGCTGATGAGCCTGAGACAGCCGCAAACAACGTGCAGGCTACAACATTGGTGTGGAGCAACCCGCCCCGCAGGCCGCCCAGCCATGGCCGCAAACCTTCAAACAAGCCATCGGCCAGTTTGGTGCGATAGAGGAGCTCGCCCATCAAGATGAAAAGCGGCAGGGCTGCAAGTTCAGGCGAATTAAGCGAGCGCCACATGTCTCCGGCCAGAAAGGAGGCGACGTCGCTGTCTCGAAAAATGGCGAGTGAGCCTGCGCCGACGGCCAGGAGGGCCAGACCAATCCAAAACCCCGCGCCCAGGAGCACGATGAACAAGAACACCATTGTAGAGACAACGGCAATCACGGGGCCGTTTCCCCTGCATGCAGCCGCATGATCCGCGCCGCGCACGCAAGCGCCAGTGTCGTCGGGCCAATCGCCATGAGGAGCTGAGGAATAGCGAGAGGGGTTTGCGAAGGGAAATAAGACAGTGTTCCCCGCGCCAGCGTCACCAGTCCAAAGCGCCATAACGCAATGGCAAAAAACGTGCTGACCAAAAGCGCGAGGATGCTAGTGGCCATATCCACTTGCTTGCCAAGTCTTTCAGGCAAGCGTCCGCGCACCAAGAGGACTTGGATGTGTGCACCTTCCTTCATGGCCCAGCCCAAGCCGGTGAGCAGGGACAATATCACCAAATAGCCAGCATATTCAGTGGCGAAAGGCAGAGAGAGGCTCAAGACATTCCGGCAGAAAATCTCAGCGATCGATAAGATGGCGAGCAACGCAATATAGCCGGCGCTCAGCAGCCCAGCCGCATCGCACAGCCAATCGCATATCCGGCACAAGTGTGCCCTCATGGCGCGCGCTCCAAGGGCTGGCGTCCGCTGGCAGACAAATACTCTGCCAATATGGTGTCTGCCCCGGGAACATTGACTGCGAACTCCTCCCACATGGGCCTGGCAACGGCGCGCATTTGGTCCGCCATCTCTTCGCTTGGCGGCAAGACAGTCATGCCTTGGTCAATGAGGATTGCGCGTGTGCGCGCATCATCTGCCTTGGCGATCTCCCAAAACTCCGGCTCAAGGCGGCGGGCCAGAGCCTCTAGAGCCACCTGGTCTTGTTCAGATAGCGCCTCCCAAGCCGCTTTGGATACCACCATCATGTTAGAGGCCCAATTGTGGTTGGTGGCGTAGGCGGTATCTAAAAACTCCCAGTATTTCTGGGCAACGCCGGTTGTGGCTGACGTCATGGTGGCATCAATCGCGCCGCTGGCTAAGGCTGGCAC
>JBCCDR010000378.1:0-2840 GCA_039030675.1 Pseudomonadota bacterium
CTCCACCAAGGTGTCAATCAAATCGCGCATGGCTGTCATGCTATCGAAGCCCCAATTGGTCCCCAGTCCCCACGGGTTTGCCGCATACCCCTTGCTGTTGAGGAAGCGGTTGAGAGGTGCAAGCGAGCGTTCTGGGCCCATGAAGCCTGGAAAGGTCATCACCGGGCGTCCGGTCTCACAAGAGGGCGCAAGCATGTGGAGCAGGGGGGCGGTTGTGAGCTTTGAGGCATATTCCAAGCCTGCCCACGCCAGGTCCGCCTGAAACTGCCAAACACCTGCATAACTTGTTGCCATCATGGACCCCCCAGCCTCCTACATTCCTACTATAGCCTTTAGCAGACCTTTGGCATGGTATCCAATTGATGAATGAGATTTCCTTAATACAAATTGCCTACGCCGCTATGGCAGCCGTAGGACTTTGGGTTGGTAGTTTTGTTTGGTGTAGTTGCGCTTCAGCACCTGCTGACACCTGTGCTTTTAAGGCCTCGAACTCAGCGTTGAAGAACGTCATGAGACGATCAAGGTCCGGCATAAGCTCCCGGCAAGACAAGACGCCAAGTCCAAGAGAATCCCTGTAGCTCTGCACGGTAACGTTTAGGCCTTGGCCATGTGCCACGACTGACACAGGATGATAATGCAGCATTTCTGCGCCATTGAGGTACAGGGTGTTACGAGGCCCAGCAACATTGGAGACAACCAAGTTAAAGGGCATTAAACCCAGGCCACCAGCCCAGTCTGCCATGCGGGTTGCGCCCCAAAGCTCGGCTGCAGCGCGCATTGCGATGGGCGCGCCGGGTAGGGCGTAATCGTCCGTCAGTGCTGGCTGCATGGCTTCAGCCGCGGCCTTGCCCGTTTCAGCATTTCCATGGACGGCGAGCAGGCGCTCGAGCGGATCGACAATCTGTGTGCCCAGGCCGCACAGCAACATGGACAGCTGGGCGCCCATCTTGGTGTCCTCGCCAGGCTTACGGACCGAAATGGGAACGGACGCGACCAGCGACTCTTCCGGCAGGGCTTGGTGTTCGTCCAGATAGCGGCGCAGGGCGCCGCCAGTCACGGATAGAACAACGTCATTGAGCGTAACGCCCGCAAGCGTTTTGATGGCTTTTGCTTCCTTAACCGACATGAAGCCAATTTTGTAGCGGCGCCGATCAGAAATCGCGCGGTTGAAGAGCGTCGGCGGCGCGTTGAGCGGCATGTCGGATTCGCCCGCTGCGCTACTTTGCAAGAGCGACAGGGCAGTGCGGCTAGCCTGCAGATAATCGCTCATCCGGCCAGCCAGGGCAAATTGCTGGCCCATGATGTTTTCAACGGAGCCTGCAATAAGCGACATTTCTGATGGGATCGGGTCATCTGCGAAATCAGGCGCAACAGGCTTGATCTCGCGCGGCTCCGGGCTTGGATCAAATACGTCCTGCAGGATTGCAGCGCCGGATTGTCCGTCAATGACCGAATGGTGCATCTTCATGAAGACGCCAAACTGGTTATCCGGCAACCCATCGACAATCGTGTATTGCCAAAGCGGACGGTCTAAATCCATCGGCATGGCGGCCAGCCTTTCGGCGACTGTCTCCAGCGCTTTGATGGTCGGGCGCGGCAGCGTGATCCGCCGCACGTGATAGGTCATGTCGATATCTGTGTCGCGCACCCAGACGGGGTGGTCCATCCACCCTGCAACATGTTTGCGTTTAAGAGTGTAGGCGTCCACATAGTGGCGCTTCTGGGTCATCATCTCCCGAAACGACCTGAAGAAATCGTCAGCATCGACGCCGTCAGGGCGGCGGAAAATGGGCAGGCTTGCTACGTGGAGCGGGGCTGTCCCTGTTTCAAAATGCAGCCAACTGGCATCAAAGGCACGTGCTTTGCGCATCACTGAAGTCCCCTTACAGACATGAAAATATTGAGTTAAAATCCGTTCCCAAGCGCCTTGCCCATGACGGCGCCCCAAGTACGAGCCAGCGTGCGCGGCTGCAGCCGCATCATGCTCAGGCCCAGTTCATAGGTGAGATTGCTGACCGCCACCGCTTGGCCGCGGTGCAGCGCGTTGAAGCCATCTCGCGCGACGTCTTCCGCCTTTAAAATGAAGGCGTCTGATAGCGTCTCGCCAATGAAACCAGGAAGCAGGGATGTGACGGCTGCATTTTCCTGCGCTTCATCTGGCGCATCGTTGCCCGTCGCCACGTCAGAAAACTCGGTCTTGGTGAGACCTGGGCAAAGCGCAGTCACGCTGATGCCGTGCGGCGATAGCTCGTCATGCAGCGCTTCAGAAAACGACAGGACAAACGCTTTGGTCGCGCCATAGAGCCCGGCATGAGGCGTTGGCGTAAACCCAGCCACCGAGGCGACGTTTAAAATGCGTCCGCCGCCTTGCTCTATCATTGTTTGCGTCAGCCTGTGGGTGAGCTCGGTGAGGGCGACGATGTTGACTTGCAGCATCGCCAACGCTGTCGAACGATCTGTGTCATTAAACGCAGCAAATTGGCCAAACCCAGCATTATTGACGAGGACATCGATAGCGAGGCCTTTCTTGGCAATCGCATCGACGAGCTGACCAGGTCCGTCCGCATCGGCCAAATCCGCTGGAACCACGGTGACCGTTGCGCCGTAGGTGTCAAACAAAGTATCTGCCAGATCCTGCAGCCGGTTCTTGCGCCTGGCCGTGATGATCAGGTCATAGCCATTTGCCGCAAACACATCTGCCAGGGCCAAGCCTATGCCGCTTGACGCCCCCGTTATCAAAACGGTTTTCCCGTCACCTACCCATTGACCAGCCATAGCAAGCCTGCCGTCCGTAAAGTTGCCTCTTTAGAGGAACTTTATTTGCAGATGCAAATATTGCA
>JBCCDR010000379.1:0-2816 GCA_039030675.1 Pseudomonadota bacterium
GCGCCGTTCCGTTTCATCAAGCGGCATATCTCACCGCGCCAAGAGGCCTATCTGCGCGGCGTTGGTGACCCTGGTTTGCAGTTTGAAGATGAATTCCGCCGCGTCTATCCCGGCGGCAGCCTTGCGGCCCATGTGGTGGGTTTCACCAATGCGGACGGTGAGGGCAAGCTCGGCATTGAGCGCGCCTTTGACCGGCGTCTGTATGACGAAGAGACGCGCACCAGCCCGCTGCGTCTGTCTATTGATGCGCGTGTCCAGCACGCCATGGAAAATGTCCTGGCGACAGACATACAGCGGTTCCGGGCCGAAGCAGGCATGGGCGTTCTGGTGCATATCGCGACGGGCGAAGTGCTTGCCATGGCGTCTCTGCCGACCTTTGACCCCAATAATGTTGCCTCATCGCCTGCTGGTTTCCAAGCAAACCGCGTGACCAACCGGGCCTATGAGCTTGGCTCTACGTTTAAGGCGTTTACGTTTGCTCAGGCCTTTGAGCTGGGGCTGGCCCAGCCCAATGACGTGTGTGATGCTTCCGTCCCGCTGTCGCTCGGCATGAAACAAGTCCATGACCGCTGGGCGCTGCGCCGGCCGATTACCATGGCGCAGGCGCTTATCCGCTCTTCAAACACCTGCACAGGCCGCCTTGGCGATGCCATCGGCGCGCAGCGGCAAAGGGAGTTCTTAAGGTCCCTGGGTTTCCTCTCGCCGCTCAGTATCGAGCTGCATGAAACGTCTGGCTATCGCATGTCGTCCAGCTGGGGCCGCTTTGCGACTGTCACCATTTCCTATGGTCACGGCATTGCCGTCACACCACTTCATTTGGCCCAAGGCGCTGCCACATTGTTGAACCAGGGCCGCCCTGTCCAGGCCACGTTGATCCCGCAAAATCCTGTCATGAAAGATGGATTGCTCGAAAAACGCACCGGCGCTGTCTCCGACGCGACCATATCAACGATCCGCCAACTGCTGCGTCTCACCGTGCTGAATGGGACCGGCGGCGCTGCTGATGTGGCAGGCCTGCGTGTCGGCGGGAAAACCGGTACAGCAGAGCGCGCACGCACCGATGCGCTGGGCTATGAAGAAGAGAAAAACATCACCACCTTCTTAGGCGCGTTCCCCATGGAAGCGCCTGAATATGTGGTGGTGATGATCCTGGATTCACCGCAAGCCGAAGCTGATTCCGCCCTGCGCGGGGCTGGCGCCAATGTCGCCGGCAGTGCTGGGCGTTTTATTCAGCGCGCTGCCTCTTTCTTGGGAGTCATGCCGCGCTTCGGCCCTGAATCCTGGCTGGATCAAACCATGATCGTCCAAGCGCAATATACGCCGCCGCCAGGGTGGAGGCCCACGCCATGACGCAGCCGACCACAAAGCCATTGCGCACGCTGATCGATCACGAGAATGCCAGCGATCTGGCCATTTCTGGCATTGCCATTGACTCCCGTAACGTACAGCCCGGCTCTTTGTTCGCGGCGCTGAAAGGCGCGCAGCATAATGGGGCAGTTTTTGTGCCTGCGGCTATCAAGGCGGGGGCGATCGCCATTCTTTACGATGCAGACCAAGACCTTGCTTTGCCGAGCGGCGTTGTCGGCCTGCCAGTAGTCAATGCACGCGCAGCCTTCGCCCGGCTTGCGGCACGTTGGTTTGACGCGCAGCCAGAGCATTTGGTGGCCGTCACAGGCACCAATGGGAAGAGTTCTACCGTCGACTTATTTGCGCAGCTGGCCCGGCATGTTGGTTTTAAGGCGGCCAGCATCGGTACCTTGGGCGTGCAGGCTGCCGGCGGTGGGGCGGGAACAGGGCTGACCACCCCAGACACCGTCCGTTTCCACGAAATTCTTGCCAGTTTGAGCGCGGATGGGGTGACCCATGCCGCCTTTGAAGCCTCAAGCCATGGGCTTGATCAGCACCGCCTTGATGGCGCCAAGCTGACGGCAGCGGCCTTCTCAAACATCACGCGCGATCATTTGGATTATCACGAGACTTTTGAGGCCTATCTCTACGCAAAAATGCGGCTCATTGGTGAGGTCTTGGCGCCTGGTGGGACGGCGGTTATCAATATGGATGGCCCCCACGCCCAAGCGTTTGTGGACGTCGCCTGGGCCCGCGGGCTGGCGCTCACAACGGTTGGTCACCGCGGCAAAGATTTGCAAATCCTGCTGCGGCAACCGCAGGGCTGGGGCCAGCATGTGAGCCTGCGCGCTGGCGGACAAACCCACAGCCTGCGCTTCCCGCTTATCGGTGGCTTCCAGCTCGACAATGCCGTCTTGGCTGCAGGTCTTTTGCAGGCGTGCGGCGTCGCATGGGCTGACATCTTGCCTCATTTTGAAAGCTTGCAGCCGGTCGCTGGCCGCCTTGAGCGGGTGAGCGATCCAGACGCGCCAGTTCAGGTGATTGTCGACTATGCCCACACGCCTGATGCGCTTGCACTGGCGCTCAAGGCGCTACGACCCCATACGCGCGGCGAGCTCCACGTCGTCTTCGGCTGCGGCGGGGACCGCGATGCAGGCAAGCGCCCGATGATGGGCGGCGTTGCTAGCGATTTGGCAGACCAGGTTGTTGTCACCGACGACAATCCGCGCACAGAAAACCCAGATCTCATCCGCGCCCAAATCCTTGAAAAGGCCCCGCAGGCGCAAAATATAGGCTCCCGCGCTGACGCTATTGAAACAGCCATTCATGCAGCGCAGCCTGGGGATGTCGTTCTGCTCGCCGGCAAAGGCCATGAGACCGGCCAAGAGATAAATGGCGAGAAGACGCCTTTTGATGACCGCGAGGTGGCGCGCGTTGCGATCCAATCTGTGGCGACACTAAGGTGGAGC
>JBCCDR010000380.1:0-2803 GCA_039030675.1 Pseudomonadota bacterium
CGAGTGCCTAGTCCGCCAACGGGGAAAATGGCTTTGCGG
Organism: Pseudomonadota bacterium; assembly: GCA_039030675.1. GTDB lineage: Bacteria > Pseudomonadota > Alphaproteobacteria > Sphingomonadales > CAKZYD01 > CAKZYD01. Next base: position 40 of record JBCCDR010000380.1, read on the forward strand.
ACTTTGCGTGAAGTATCAGTCATAGAGTTCCTCAATTGTCTGTACCGCCAGTATCAGCCCAGCAGAGCTTTAGCGCATGACCTGCGGCATATCGAGCCTGATTATTCCTTCAAGATGAAGCTTTTAATAACGCGTCTTTCGCAGCGTTGATTTGTTGGGCGAGAAAATCCGAGCCACCCTGGTCAGGATGGGCTGCTTTCATAAGGCGGCGATGCGCTGCGAGAATATCCTCCCGGCTTGCATCAATGGCAATGCCCAGAATTTCAGCCGCCTCGCGCCGGGACAGAGAACCGGACGCGCTTTTATGGCCGCGCGCGCCATTGGCGCCGCCAGAGCGCCAGCCCTGGCCCTCGGTCCGGTCGAGATAGGCCTCTAAAAGCTGCGCGCTCTCGCCATCGGCACGTCGCAGCTCGCCATATTTTTCGATTAGCTCTGCGCGGCTTAGCGACGCAAGAAACTGTCCGGCAAACAGGCCTTTCTTGATTTTGCCATCCAGAACACCCGTCGCCTTATCCAGCGACATGGCCAAATAGTCTGTTTCAATCTCACTTAAGTCGCGCTGCTTTTGCGTGGTGGCGCCCCAGAGCCGGCGCAGGAATTGGAACAATCCATAGCCTTGCCGCAAGCGGCTATAAGCCAGAAACGCGCCAAATAGAAAAGGCAGCGCGGCCGTCGCCCGCCCCGTCAAGACCAGCACCAACACCACACCCACCAGGAAGAGGAGGATAAACCCAGCAAGCCCTTTGCGCACCAAAGCGGGGTCGGCATTGGCATACCAACGAAGCATGGCCCAGATCGCTACAGCCAACAAAATGCCGATGAAAAGCCAGGTCACACGCTGCCGCTATGATTGTCGGGCATTTGCGTTAGCAGGAGAGAGGCCTGCCGATCTTTCGCGGCAAGTTTCTTCAGTGCTTGTATGCCGCCAGCTGCATATGCGCCCACTGCCCTCAGAAGCGCTTTAAGCGTCTCGGCACTCGCAGCATCGAAGCGTGCATAAGCGCCTTGCGTCATGCGGGCCATTTCCCGAAACACTCTTTCAGCACCGACGTCACGGCCCTCTTGAAACGCAAAAATCTTGCAGTTGCGCAAGGCGAGCTGGCCAGCCAAATCGCTTATCACGTCCGGATTTTCTTCAACCGCATCGCCAATATAGATCAACGCGTGCACGGGCTGATCTGCCGATTCTCTCTCAGTATGCTTCAAGACCCGGCTTATTTGCGTCAGGCCGCCGCGGCATTGAACGCGCGCCATGCGATCAGCCAGCGTTGCGGGCGAGCGTGTCCATGCGCTTTTTCGTAGCTCACCCTGCCCGCGAAAGAAGACGATTTGAACATCGAGCCCGCCTACCTCCTCAGCAGCAGCAAACATCTCGCTTTGCACCTGCCGGGCCATGCGCCATGTGGGCGCCCGGCTCATGGTGGCATCGAGCGCAAATATCACGCGCCCACGTTGCTTGGCTTTGTGAATAGCAGGCGCTTGATGGACGTCCTGCAAAAAGCTGGAAACGCTGTTGGTCTTAGCGTCCTGCTGTAACGGCGCGACAGATTTTGTGTCGTTCGGCATGCTTGGAACATAAGCCCGCACGTAGCGTGTTTCAATTCAAGCTACGCTGTGCGCGCTGACAGGTTTTCCTCAAATCCAGGCAGTTTCAACGCAATCATCAGATCGCGCAGTTCTTGCCGGGCAGCGACATGGCTCATGGTCATGCCGCCGCTGGGATTGGCCTCGCGCAGGTCCAGCAGGGTGAGCCCGTTGATGAACATCTCCCGATAGATGACCCGCTCAGATAGGCCATCCAGATAGCGAAAGCCGACACGGCGCGAGAGGTCTTTCAAAGCACGATCGACCCGCTCTTTATTACGCGCGTTCAGATGGGACAGCCGGTTACGCATGACGACCCAATCTATCGGCGTTCCGCCGACGCTTGCGCGCTGTTGGCGCGCATTCCACACCATTTCTGAATAAAACGACGGACGTTTGACCTTCAAAGAGTCGGGATCGACTTTTGCGAGCAGGTCGAAATCAACAAAGCTGTCATTAATCGGCGTCACCAGCGTGTCAGCCAGCAGATGCCCCAAACGGCCGAGGTTGGTATTTGAGCCGGGACAATCGACGACAATGATGTCTTTTCCCTTGCCAATCTCTGCGACAGCTTGGTCCAGAAGAAGTGCCTCTTTCTCCTCAAGGGTCATGGACTGGTCCCCGTCGGAGTCGAGCGGGGTCAATGCCGCAAAATGAGGGACCTTTAGGTTGAGGCCATGGCGCTCGCCAAACTCAACGCGATTTTCCAAATACCGCGCCAGAGTGCGCTGGCGTCCATCTAAGTCAAGAACGCCAACATTCATGCCCATTTTCAAACAGGCTATTGTTATGTGCATCGCGGTGGTCGATTTGCCCGAACCGCCTTTTTCGTTCCCCAAAACGACAATATGTGGTCGCATCTAAAAACGTCCCTCCTGCCGAAGACACAACATGTTGTGGCGACCAATAAATTTATGTCAACGGATTGACACGCCCTTTTTTGTGGAGAGCGCTATAAAAGTGCCAATTCGCGCAAAGAGCGCATCATATGTGGCGGCATATCCGGCAGGACGATGTCACCCTGCCGCACGTCTTCAGGCGCATCTTCACTCTTTAAATAGCGCCAGCCCTGATGCGGGCACCAAAAGGCTTTCTGATGGATCATCAGCGACATATTACTATGCTTGGAAAGGGGGGCCGAGACTGCCAGGCCGACTGGGTGATCCTGAATTTGTAGAAG
>JBCCDR010000381.1:0-2802 GCA_039030675.1 Pseudomonadota bacterium
GGATGGACAAATTCGCCGTGTCGTGACGGACCCCATAGTCTGTGAAGGCTGTTGCGTACTCATCGTGCGGATCAAAGATCAACACATGCCCATGATTTGATTGCTCAACAATCTTGCGCAATATCATGGAGACAACAGAGGATTTACCCGTGCCTGTTGACCCCAAAACAGCGAAGTGCCGTGAGAGAACAGCGTCTACGTCAATGGCGGCTTTGACCGTATCTGTGGGATAAACATAGCCAATATTGACATGTGCTTTGCCCATCGGCGCAAAAATGACGCGCATGTCCTTGCTTGTCGCGGCAAGCAGTTTCTGGCCTGGCATGGGATATTTGGTGACGCCGCGCCGGAACATATAACCGTCTGAGCGCGCGGCGCTGGGAACAAGCTCGCCAATGAAGTCCAGTTCACCAAAAATCGTTTGGTCGCTGGCAAGTCCTACCGAGCGCAGATTGCGCACAACGGCAAAAACAAAGCGTTCGCCGACCTTGAATTTCGTAAAGGAGCCAATTTGCCCGACAACTTGGCTGTCATGTTGGCTTTCATCTAAAAAGCTGCTGCGCACACCTTCATCAAAGGCGCATACGCAGGAGCGGCCTTGCACTTCAACAACTTCGCCAATTTTTTTGTCTGCAGCCTGGGCTGGGGTGCTGAGGTCCCCGTGCTCCAAGCCTTTGGCCGCTTGATCGTCAGAGAAAAACCGGTTGGGTGCATTCATGGTGTTCGCGCTCGGATCCGCCTTACAGTCAAGGACGCGCGCGGAGAATTAACGCTGGTTCCCTCTTCTTGCGTCAATTTGAACCATAGGCTGTGGGCTTTAAGAAAGGGTGAACCTTAGCGTGTGCTCGCGCTGCTTTTCATCCTTGCCACGCAACACTTTATTTGATGGGTTTGCGCAGCCCTATTCAGGCCTTTTGACGGGCAAAGGACGCTTCGCTCGGCTGCTCTTCTTCAAGGTTTTCAAAGGTGACGGAGGGGGCAGCTTCCGGCGCGCCGGGTTTGCAGCCGGCACCGGCGGTTTCCTCTGGATCGGCGTCCAAGTCCCCCAGGACTAGCGCCGGGACACCTGCGCCGGAGACCATCTTTTCAGAGGCCTGCCACGCGACAGCGTCGCGCACCAGCTCATCCAGCGGCGGCGGCGTATAGCCCAGGTCTTTGATCGCTTTGTCTGAGACGAAATGATCATCAATGCTCATGAACGCGGCTGCCTCGCGGGTCAGTCCACCTGGCTCCTGGCGCCTGATGGCGGCTTTTAAGGTGTTCCAGCGGCCCAGCGATGACAATACCCAGCCAGGAATGATCTTTGAGGGAGGCTCTTTGCCGAGTTGCTGCGCGATGAGGGCGATCACTTCTTCAAAGCTGGCATGCGGGCCGCCGAGCAAATAGTTCTCGCCGCTCTTGCCTACTTCTGCCGCGCGGATCATGGCGTCGCAAACGGCTGCCGCATGGGCAAAACAGCCGCTGCCCGGCGGTATACCTGGCAAGGTGCCGTTGTCCGTCATGCGAATGAGCGTTGCCCAGTTGTTGGTGTCAAACCGGCCGAGAATTTGCCCAGGATTGACTACAACCGCATCAAGCCCGCGTTCAACAGCGCGGTAAATGGCGTGTTCGGCCGCTAACTTAGAGCGTATATAATTACTGCTAGACCGAAAGCCGATCTTATGAGCGTTTTCAGAATAGGGGCGCACCTTTTGGATGCCATAGACAGACGAGGTCGACACGTGCACCAGCACTTGCGCCTTGGCTTCATAGGTCGCGTAGATGATGTTGCGCGTGCCTTCGATATTGACGGTGTTTTGCCGTCTTTTGTGCCCAGACCATGTGCTGGTATCGGCAGCGCAGTGAAACACCACATCAACATTCTCAGGTGTTGCTTTGACCAGGCTGTGCGCAACCGTAACATCGCCTTGCACCAGGCTAAGGCCGCGCAAGTGGCTGATGGCTTGTGCAGCGCGTGATTTAGGGTCGCGGACAAGAGCATGGGTTTTCCAGCCGCGGCGGCTGAGCTCAAAGACCAGGTTGCGCCCTAAAAAACCTGTGGCGCCGGTGACAAAAGCACATGCCATTGCGAAGTAACGTCCCGTTTTTCGCCCTATTTTTCAAGCCCTTGTTATGAATACTGCGAAACACGCGCTTTGACAAACGCTTGAACGGATAAATCGATTGTCGCAGCGCGAACATCATATTAAAGGAGCGCTTTGGGCTTCTCCTCTGATGTCTGGTGCGCGCCATGATTGTCATCCGTCTTGTCGTTTTGACTCTCCTGTTTCAGTTCATGGGTGTGCTCAGTGCGCACGCTCAGCAATCCGCAGCAAGTCCAGCGCTTCTTAAATTGCTGGCGAATGCAGCGCAGACAGGTGACGCCGCTATTTTGCAAACAACGTTGGATTTGGCGCTGCAGGCCGAGCCAGAGGCGGCTGAATCGCTCATTCGCCAAGCGCTGCATAGCGCGCCGGATCAAGAAACCGCGTTGCTCGACCATTTGTTGGAGAGCCAGCCTGATCTCGCCGGCCAAGTCGTTCTGCCTGGACAAATAACGATCACGCAGCGCCGCGAAGCCATTGCAGCAGAGGAAGCAGCCAAACCATTACCCGGATTTTTTGACCTTTCCAGTTGGAGCGGCGACGTGTCTTTGGGCGGCAGCGTCCTGTCGGGTAACACCGAAGAGACAGCGATCAACGCTGGCCTGACGATGAAGCGGGCGGTGGCTGACTGGGAATATAATTTCGCACTGACCGCAGACTATTCTCGCAACAACGACGCCACCACCAAGCAGCGCTTGCTCTCAAACTTCGGAACAAA
>JBCCDR010000382.1:0-2755 GCA_039030675.1 Pseudomonadota bacterium
CCCAAAAACATGCGTCTTGGTCTGGCAATGCGGTGCCTATCAATTCTGAGCTTGTTTTTGCTAGCGCAGTGCAGCCCGACGGACGTGCTGAATGCTGTCACGCCCACTAAATCGATCAAGTCCATCGAAACCCACTCTTACGGACCAGAGCCGCGCCAAGCGTTAGATGTCTACGCGCCGGCCTCGCCCAAAGACGGAGCCCCGGTCCTGGTCTTCTTTTATGGTGGCAGTTGGGAGAGCGGTGAGAAAGGTGACTATAAATTTGTGGCTGAAGCCTTCACATCAGCTGGCTACACAGCCGTCCTGCCGGATTACCGGGTGTATCCAGAGGTGATTTATCCCACCTTCCTTGAAGACGCGGCATCCGCTGTCGCTTGGACGACGAAACGGTTTCCGCAGAGACCTATCGCCCTGATTGGCCATTCAGCCGGCGGGCACATTGCGCTGATGCTTGGTCTGGACACGCCCTTTTTAGGCCAAGCAAACGTGGCGCGATGTGAAACGATTGTGGCCACTGCGGCCTTGTCAGCGCCGGTGGGCATCATGCCGCTTAAGCGCGAACCCTATATCAGCATTTTCCCAGACCGAATGACGGCCAAAGATGCGCCGCTGCGGAATGTGTCGGCCAAGACGGCGCCTGTGCTGCTGATGACTGGCCTCAAGGACACATCAGTGCTGCCAGCTAACTCTGAAAAGATTGCTGCGGCTCTTACCGATGCCGGTGCAGAGGTACAGCTTACCACCTATCCTGATATGAAGCATGCCGATACGGCGAAATACTTGTCGCACTTCTTTGATGAGGACGCCTCCTTGCGGGCTGATTTGCTCACCTTCTTAGAGCAGGCGGCGCAGCAAAGTGCCCCCTACTGCAATCCTTAGACGCGTGCATTAAGACAGTCGGGAGAGAAAAACGCCCCTGCGAAACAGGCAAAGCTTTCCTAAGCTCAGCCCCTAGCCTACTGTGCCCCTGCATGGGGACTATTTCTGGTGTCAGGCCGCCCAAAGGCCTGCTTTATGAGCTGCGGCGATTGATTGCCTTAGGGCTGTATCGTGCCGCTGGCTGGCGCACAGAGGGCACAGCGCCCGAAACAGATAAATTCGTCGTGATCGCCGCACCCCACACATCCAATTGGGACTTGCCATTTATGCTGGGCGTTGCCTACAGTTACCGCATTAAGCTGCATTGGATGGGCAAAGCCTCCCTTTTCAAGCCCCCCTTTGGCTGGCTCATGAAAGCACTGGGCGGCATCCCGATTGACCGGTCAAAAAAGAACGACGTCGTGTCCCAAATGGTCGACGTTTATGCGGCCGCCGAGAAACTCGCTGTCGCCATCCCGCCTGAAGGCACGCGCTCTAACGTGCGGGTGTGGAAGACTGGCTTTTATAACATCGCCCACGGCGCGAGCGTCCCGATCGCCTTGGGGTTTTTAGACTATAGCCGCAAAGTCGGCGGCATCGGCGGGGTCTTCACGACAACCGGGGACTATGATGCTGACTTAAAAGAGATACAGGCCTTCTACGCTGGCGTGGTCGGCAAATATCCCACTGGCCTATAGCGGCTGTTCATTCTTGCGCTGCAGCTGCTCCAAAAGACGCCGCAGCTCGGCTTGACTGTCCCCGCCGCCAAACGTCAGCGCGCCCGATGAAAATGTGGTCCCAAAACTCACGGCCACATTCACTGCTTGCCCAACGCCGGAGAGAAAATCTTCATTGGTCAGCGATGTAAGCGGATGGAGGAAAACGCCCCATAGCAGCCCCTGCGCAATCGCATAGCGGGCATCAAGCGCGCTGTCGAAATTAGCCTGCAACAGCCGCCGCATCAGCTCTGATGTCATCACGCTTTCTGGCGCAATGGGCGTGAGGATGCGCATGCGATCTGCGTTCACGTCAGACACCAAGATGATGGGCCGCTCAGCCACCTTAAAGGAGAAGACATTTCCCTGCGGATTTCGCTCTGCGTTGGCATCAATCTTCTGTGTGAGCGCCCACAAGGCCTCAAGCCGCGCCTCAGCAGCCTCAATGCCAGCGCGCTGCTCGGGCGGCACTTGCGCGACACTCGCGGCCGACCAAAGTATTGCGCAGAGCGCAAGCACAATCCTTACGGACATAAAGCATCCTTTCGAGCATGATTGGGACAACTGGGGCGCGGGTTTGGCCCATTAGGGCGCCAGCCGTTCGAGCGTCATATTGCGGAATTTCATCGTGCCGGAGGCATGCTGCAGGGCTATGTACCCCTCTTCCCACAAGCCGCTTCGCACATACGCCGTCTTGTACCCATTCAGCACCAAGGTAATGTCGCGTCCATTCGCGGTAATCTCATAGGTGTTCCATTGCCCGCCAGCCTTGGGCATGGGCGTCACCTCCGCATGCAGCACAATGGCCCCGGTACCATAGCTTGGGTCCGGCCGCTGGTCGAAAATATTGGCTTCATAGCAATTGCGATCGGTAATCTTGCTTGCATCCTGGCAGCGCAGGAAAACGCCGCTGTTGGCGTCGTCACTGGCATAAAACTCAACCGACAGTTTGAAGTCAGCAAAACGCTCTTTGCTCACCAAGTAAGACGGTCCTTGCGCCGCATCTGCCACCACAACGCCATCTTCAACACGCCAATTGCTTTGGCCAAGCTGGTTAAAGGCACTCAAATCAGCGCCATTCGTGAGTTTAATGACGTCTGCGCTTTGCGCGCAAACAGGCGATTGGCTCCCCAAGACCAAAGCCAAAAGACTAAGCGTGAGACGGTGCATAAAACGTGCTC
>JBCCDR010000383.1:0-2730 GCA_039030675.1 Pseudomonadota bacterium
CCAAGCGATAAGGCTGCATCAAATCCAGCGGGCGCAGCAGGCCATAGAGGCCGGAGAGAATGCGCACATGGTCCTGCGCATAATCAAGATCATCCGCGCCCAGGGTGTCTGCATCTAGGCCCACATAGACATCGCCTTTAAACATGTGGATGGCCTGTTTAGCGTTCGACAAGTCAAAGGGCCCGCTAAAGTCTTTAAAGCGCTGGTGGTTGAGTTTGGCCAAGTCGTCAGAGATATGCATCATCTTCGAAAGATCTTCCGGCCGCAATCGCCGCGCTTCCTTCACCAAGGCCGTCGCCTCTTTAAGGAATTCAGGCTGGCTATGGGTATCCAGCGGCGCCGGCGTCTCGGCATCTAAACGCTTGGCGGGGGATAAAACGGCAATCAAATTGGCCATGGGGGACTGTCCCTTACAAACTCTCTCTGGCTATACATAAGAATATTGCCCGCCAGATCAATCTTGCTGGCACCTTGCTTTGCACGCCTTTGGCGCATACCACATGGACATGCGCGTGTTTCGTCTTTTGTTATGCCTCTGCGCTGTGGGACTCGCCGCATGCGGCTCAGAAAGCCCGCCTGAGCAGGCGCCAGCGCCGCAGCCCATGCCTCCACAGATGCCCCCCCAAATGTCACTAAGCGCAACACCGCGCCTGCCCGATGGGCCGCATGTGGGCATCTTGGTGGGCTTTGACTCGCTCAACAACCCGGCCTATGACCAGCCCGCCCGTGTTGATACGTTGTTGGCGGAGCTGCGCAATGCTGGTGGCACCATTTCGCGCGTACAGTTTGGGTGGCGTTCGATTGAAACAGCCCAGGGCGTTTATGACGGGACGGATTTAGAAGAGGCCTTGCAGCGCGCCATGGCAGAAGGCGACTATGTCTTTGCCACGTTCGAAACCATTGATATTTCTGAAGCCGTGTTCCCCGACTATCTCTTAGGCCCCGACGGAGAGCTGGCGGATGGTCTCACGCTGTCTTCACCCACGGTCCTCACAGCGCTTGAAAACGTCCTGGAATTCATCGTGCCCATTCTCGGCTCAGCACAAGTGTGGGGCTTGGCCTTGGGCAATGAAGTGGATTCCTATACCGGCGACGGTCTCGGCGAGATTCCTGACATGGTCACGTTCTACGAGCGCGCCGCTGAAACAGTGAATCGCATTGACCCTGACATCGCCGCCACTGTCACGCTCACTATTGGCGCGCCGGTCAACCAGCCAGCCCTCGCGGAAGGACTTTTGGATGCCATGGATATCGCGTCCTTCAACCACTATTGCCTAACCGAGGACATCCTGGTGACGCCGGATGAAGCAGATTGGCAGGACTATTTTGACCGCATGAAGCTGTTTGCCGATGGCAAGGACATCTTCGTGCAAGAGCTGGGTTGCCCCGTCGGGTTTGGCGATGATGGTGTGGGCGCGCCCATGCGCCCACCCAATGGCCTTGGCGGCTCTCAACAAATCCAAGCCGATTATTTTGCGTTCGTCCTCAACGCGTTTGCCACTGACCCCCAACTGCGCGCGGCGTCGGTGTGGCAGTTGCTGGATTGGTCGCCAGAGCTGGCAACCAGTTTCAGTGATCCCTTACGTGCCGTCGACCAAGTGTCGGGCGACCGGCTGGATGAGTGGCTGGCCACCAGCGGGCTGTGCCGCTGGAGCGATGGCACCTGCCGGCCCGCCTGGGACACCCTGCTCAGCGGCGCGCAGGCCATTGCCCAGGCGCGGCCTTGAGGTGCTTGACGGCGTCATCTCGCCTGGCACAATGGAATGGTTTTAAACGGTTGTAGGAAAAGGTGCCTTAGCGATGAAAGCGGTTCTAGCTCTATGCGTTTGCTTCGCAACTGGCATTCTGCTGGGCCTGGCGACCTGGCCACCACTAGAATTGACACAGCCAGCGCCTTTGACAGCGCGCGCCATCATGGAACGCACCATTGAAGCGGCGGGCGGCAAAAGCTGGACGGATGCCAAAACGCTCACGCTGAAAGGCTATGGCACCTTCTGGCCGCAAGGCACGCAGGCAGGCAGTTATGTGGCTGATGACTACCGCATGTGGCGCGTCTTCTCCGGCGAGCGCACGGTCGCCCATGGGCCAGACGGCTGGGTACGCATTGACTCAAAAACTGGCGGCAAAACCAATTTCCAAATCGCCTTTGATGGCAAAAACACTTGGACGCATAAGGGCATTGTCCCGCCGGAGCAGGCCGCCAAAACCTGGGCGAATAATTTCGGTTTCGGCATTATTCGCGAAGCACTGGAAGAAGGCTTTGCCCTCAAGCGCAAACCCGATGACCTGGTCGACGGCCATGCGTGCTATTTCGTGGAAATCACCAGCCCAGACGGCGCGCAGACGTTGTTCGCCATGGACAGAGCAGACTTTGCCATTCGCTATGTGGGTTTTGACACACCGCGCGGCTATCATGAGCGCCGCTACAGTGATTTCGTGATTCTGGAAAACCCCCGCTGGCGCCAAGCGCAGCTGGTCCGGCTGTTTTACAATGGCGTGAAGGCCAATGAGATTTATTGGGAGGAAACCGTCGTCGATGCGCCCATCGACAAAGCCTGGTTTGCCCCGCCTGCACAGGAGATTGCGCGATGAAACGCGAAGCGCAAGGGCTGTTCGACGCGATTGAAGGCGGCGACACCGTCTTCTATAAAAAAACGACCATCCTTTGGCGAAAATGGTAATACATTTCCCACGTGATGGTGCTGGAGAAGAATTAAGCAAGCACGTATA
>JBCCDR010000384.1:0-2723 GCA_039030675.1 Pseudomonadota bacterium
CGCACCTAACCAACCAGCTTACCTACCTTGAAGAAGGCGATTGGGCTGTCTTAACGCCAGATACGGTGAGCATCTTCAACAGCCAAGGCGCACCGGTTGACCGGCGCAAAAGCACTTCGGCCATCACCAATGCGCTTATTGACAAAGGTAACTACCGTCACTTCATGCTCAAGGAGGTCTTTGAGCAGCCACAGGTGGTTGGCCAGACCCTATCGCAATATCTGGACCTCAATGCGGGGACGCTCAAACCACCGCAGTTACCGTTCTCCTTAAAGGACGTGCCGCGCATCACCATCATCGCCTGCGGCACGAGCTACTATGCGGGTATGGTCGCGCGCTATTGGCTTGAGCAGGTGGCCCGGGTCCCGGTTGAAGTCGATATCGCCAGCGAGTTTCGCTATCGCAGGCCCGTGTTGCCAAAAGGCGGCCTGGCTGTGTTCATCAGCCAGTCGGGCGAGACGACGGACACGCTTGAAGCGTTGCGGCATGCGAAAGCGGAGCAGCAGCACTGCCTAGCCGTGGTCAATGTGCCTGAGAGCAGCATGGAGCGCGAGGCTGGCGCCGTTATTGCAACAAAGGCTGGCCCGGAAGTGGGTGTTGCCTCCACCAAAGCTTTTACCTGCCAGCTCTCCGTCTTGGCGCTGCTGACCGGTTTCGTGGCCAAAGCAAATGATGCGCTCGGCGACACGGAAGAGAAGGAGCTTGTTGAGGCACTCCAAGGCTTGCCAAGCATTCTCAACCAAGCTTTGGAGCATGATGACCACATCCATGCCGTCGCGCAGGACGTGGCCAAAGCGCGCGATGTGCTCTACTTGGGCCGCGGCCAAGACTACCCCATTGCCATGGAAGGTGCGCTGAAGCTGAAGGAAATCAGCTACATTCACGCCGAGGGCTATGCGGCGGGTGAAATGAAACATGGCCCCATTGCGCTCATTGATGAGCAGGTTCCTGTAATCGTGGTGGCGCCGTCAGGCCCCTTGTTTGAAAAAACGGTGTCAAACATGCAGGAAGTCATCGCGCGCGGCGCGCAGGTGATTTTGATGTCGGATAAGGCAGGTCTTGACCAAGTGGACGATGTGATCCCACACCGGCTTGAGCTGCCTGACGTCCACCCCATGTTGATGCCCATTGCGGCATCTATCTATGTGCAGCTGCTCGCCTATCACGCCGCTGTTGCGAAGGGAACTGACGTGGACCAGCCGCGCAATTTGGCGAAATCCGTGACGGTTGAGTAGGGGCTGAACCGCCGTAATGGTCTGTGTGCCGGCAAGCGTACCGCAAGAGCTTTGCGAGATTGATGATGAGCTCAAGGCGATTTACCACAGCGCTGATACGTTCTGCGTGTGGGTCTTTCAGAGCGTAGACGATAGAAACCGGTTTGTTGAAGAAACTGCGGGCATGAAAAAACGCGAGCGCGAGGATCATTACACCGCGCACTTCTCTCCAGCGCCTTAGCCGCTCATACGCAGCCCATAATCGGTTTTCCCATTAATCGGATTTCCCGCACACACTGTCCGTCAAACTTCGCTTTTCTTGTGGGCTGCAAATGTGGCATGTCGGCCGCTGAAACAAAGGTTGGTGAACCATGAAACACTTTGATTTATTTGTTATCGGCGCTGGCTCGGGCGGTGTGCGCGCAGCGCGTATTGCCTCTGGCTATGGCGCGAAAGTTGGGATCGCAGAGAGCTTCCGCGTCGGCGGCACCTGCGTGATCCGCGGCTGCGTTCCTAAGAAGCTGCTCGTCTATGCGTCGCACTTCCCAGAGGAATTCAGCGATGCCAAAGGCTATGGCTGGGACGTGCCGCAAGCCCCGACCTTTAGTTGGCAGCAGATGATTGCCAATAAAGATACGGAGATTGACCGTCTCAACGGCCTCTACATCCAAACCCTCAACAATGCTGGCGTGGATATCTTCCAGTGCCACGCCAAGCTTTTGGGTGACCATAAGATTGACCTAGGCACCGAGGTGGTGACAGCGGATAAGATCCTTATCGCCACCGGCGGAACGCCTTTCATTCCTGATGTCCCTGGCGCTGAGTTGGGCTTTACATCTAACGAGGCCTTCCACCTTGAAGAACTGCCCAAACGCATTTTAATCGCTGGCGCTGGCTATATCGCGACGGAATTTGCCTGCATCTTTGCTGGCCTAGGCGTCGACGTGGCCCAAGCCTATTACAAGAAGGCCAACATTCTGCGCGGGTTTGATGATGACATGCGCCGCGGCGTGATGACCCAGATGCAAAACCACGGGGTGAAATTCCACCTTGGGGCCGCTTTTGCCTCTTTGGAGCGCACAGACGGCGGCATCAAAGTGAAAATGACAGACGGTGATGCGGTTGAGACCGATGCTGTCATGTACGCGATTGGCCGCTTGCCCAATACCGAGGGGCTTGGGCTTGAAGAGGCAGGTGTGAGCGTCGGTCCGCGCGGCGAAATCCGTGTGGATTCCTACTCGAAAACCAATGTCGACCATATCTGGGCCGTTGGCGACGTGACGGACCGGATTGCTCTAACGCCGGTCGCGATCAAAGAAGGCCATGCCTTTGCTGACACAGAATTTGGCAACAAGCCTTGGGAACCAAACCATGAGCATGTTGCCTCAGCGGTCTTCTCCAATCCAGAAATCGCCTCCATTGGGCTGACGGAAGAAGAAGCGCGCGAGCGCTATGGCGAGATCGACATCTACAAGTCTGATTTCCGCGCCATGAAGCATGTGTTGCCAG
>JBCCDR010000385.1:0-2720 GCA_039030675.1 Pseudomonadota bacterium
CCCCGCTAAAGAAGCGTCTCGCCATGGCGCTATGGCTGGTTTGGACTAGCTTCCGCGGGCAACTGCGGCGCGGTCGGCGCTTTGTAATGTTTGGACGAGAGACTGCACGGCTTAAACAGGCGGTTGACGCATTTGTGAAGGAGACGGACGCAAGACCGCTCAAGAACATAGCGTCTCAAGAATACGCAATTCGTGGTTCGCAATATGAGTATGGGCCCTACCCTTTTGGCGCACTCCAGCAACTCTCCCACTTGTACAACGTGGTACCATGGTACGACTTGTTCGCCTGGTCAGGCTATCGGCGTGAGGCGGCGTTAAAAGCGGTCAAGGCAGCCGCTCCCAACCCTTTTCTGTTTGCCATCGTTACGCGTAAACTCAATGACTGGGTTCCGCAAGTGCGAGCGGCTGCCGCTGAATGTGTGACCCGCTGCGCAGCGGTGTCACCGCCCAGTCTTGTTGCAGAAGCGATGTGGGCCCTTACGCCTGAGCTCTACAAATGGGGCCGCATGGACCCGGAAGGCATTGCCGCGTTTGAAGCGCTAGCGACCACGCCTGGCGTGCGTGACGCGCTACTGGAGATGTTTTTAGAAAGGCCGATCGGGCCCGGAGCGCGTGTTCTAAGGCGGCTCATACGCCAACCAGGATGGGAAGAGGTACTACCAAGCCTCCAGTCCAATGCATGCCAACCCGCGGTGCGAGCAACCGCGCTCACCATGCTATACCGCCGAGAAGCGCGCTGGGAGACGGGTTGGACATATGAATGGACCCAGAAACCCTTCGGCGAGAAGCGTCGCGTCAGAACCTTTCAGACCCGCGCGCTCGTCACTGAAGCGGATAAAGCCGCCCTGCTTCAAGGCGCTTTGACAGACCGCTCACCCATGGTGCGCAAGGCAGCAGGAGACCTTTTGATCCAAGACCGTCGAAGCCTTGGCGCCGATGCGCAAAAAATCGCTGCAAGAATGGCTGTAGACGCGAACCCAGCTGTTGCAGAGCGGGGCCGCTATGTGTTGAACAATCCAGTTTAATCGGTAGCCGCAACAGATGACTACAGCCAGCTACGCTTGACCACGGACAAGGCCAGCGCTCTTATGCATTACCCCACACATACAGCAGTGAGTGCAAATGGCGACAAGCAGTGAACAGATAAGTCCTGGCATACTTGGATGGATCGAACGCACCGGCAATCGATTGCCGGACCCTGTATTTATCTTCTTTTATTTGATTTTGGCTTTGATGGCGCTGTCTGTGCTGGCGGGCGCTGTGGGCTTTGGGGCGCCGCATCCTACGCAGCTGGATGAGAGTGGGCAGCCGCTGCTGATACGCGCGGAGAGCTTGCTGTCGGCGCATAATATTGAGCGGCTGTGGGTGGAGATGCCTAAGACGTTTACGCACTTTCACCCGCTTGGCTATGTGCTGGTGGTGATGCTGGGCGCGGGCGTGGCGGAGCGCTCGGGGCTGTTTGCCTCGGCCATGCGCGCGGCGGTGCGGCGGGCACCGACGGCGTTGCTGACGCCGATGGTGGCGCTGGTGTCGATGATGGGCAATTTGGCGGCGGATGCGGCCTATGTGGTGCTGATACCGCTGGCGGGCGTGCTCTATGCGGCGGCGGGGCGGCATCCGATTACGGGGATTGCGGCCTCCTTCGCGGCGGTGGCGGGCGGTTTTTCCGCCAATTTCCTGCCAGGGCAGCTGGATGCGCTGCTGTTTGGCATTACCGAGGCTGCGGCGGAAAGCGTGTTCCCGACGTGGGATGCGAACATTGCCGGCAATTGGTATTTCATTGCGGTGATGACGCTGCTGTTCCTGCCGGCCATCTGGTGGGTGACGGACAAGATGATTGAGCCGCGCCTTGGGCCTTATGTGCCGGATGGGCAGAATGCGGATATGGCCAGCGATGCAGACCAGCCGCTGAGCGATGTGGAAAGCCGGGGGTTGAAAATGGCAGGCCTAGCAGCGCTTGGGGTCGTAGCCTTGTGGCTCGTCATGGTGTTTGGGCCGGGCACACCGCTCGTCGATGAAGCGGCGCGGCCGGAAGCGCGGCTTTCGCCGTTTTACAAGTCGCTGGTGGGCGGGTTCTTTGTGTTGTTCCTGGCCTGCGCATGGGCCTATGGCGCGGCAGCGGGCAGCATCAAAGGCCACCGCGACATTGTGAAGATGATGACGGGCGCTATGGAGGACCTGGCTTATTATCTCGTCCTCTCCTTCGCGGCGGCGCATTTCGTGGCCATGTTTAATTGGTCCAATCTGGGGCTTATTTTTGCCGTGAAGGGCGCAGGCGCCATTGAAGCCTCGCAGCTGCCTATGCCGATTTTGCTGGGGCTGCTGGTTTTGTTTGCAGGGCTGGTGAATTTATTCGTTGGCTCGGCCTCAGCCAAATGGGCGCTACTGGCGCCGGTGATGGTGCCCATGATGATGCTGCTCGGTGTGAGCCCGGAGATGACGACGGCAGCCTACCGCGTGGGCGATTCGGCGACCAATATCTTGACGCCCCTGATGGTCTATTTCCCACTCATTCTCACATTCTGTCAGCGCTGGACGCCCAGCTTTGGCCTCGGCAGCCTGACGGCGACCATGGTGCCCTATTCCATGGCGCTGATGGCGGCTGGCCTGTGTATGACCATCCTGTGGGTCTGGCTGGGCCTGCCGCTAGGGCCGGGGGCAGATGTGTTTTGGAGCGCGCCGGCGCTATAGCGCGTCTTTACAGTGCTGCAGCAAGACGG
>JBCCDR010000386.1:0-2718 GCA_039030675.1 Pseudomonadota bacterium
AGGTGTTGGCATTGGCTGCGTTCAGTTGGCAAGATGGCCGGCGCTGAAGTGGTTGCTTGCGCAAGCTCTGACCCCAAAATCGCGCGGCTGAAAGAACTCGGCGCTGACCACTGCATCAATTACAAGGCGCAGTCTTTCTTAGACGGCGTTAAGGAGATTTACGGCAAACCGCGCCTGGATGGCTCAGGCGGCGTCAATGTCGCCGTCAACTTTACTGGCGGCGACACCATGAAGGAAACGCAGCGCTGCGTCGCGCTGCATGGCCGCATCCTCACCTGCGGTGCCACGGCGGGCTATGATCTCAACATCGATGCCCGTTTTTGGTGGAGCTATGAGCACCAAATGCTCGGGTCGAATGGCTGGATGCCGGAAGATCTGACCCGCCTGCTCAGCTTGATAGCAGAGGGTAAATTCAATCCCGTCATCGATAAAGTCTTGCCCTTGGAAGAAACATCTGAAGCTGAGCGCATATTAGAGGACCGAGAGGTTGTGGGTAAGGTTCTTGTAAAGCCTTAGTCGGTCTCAGCTCGGGGAGGGCAGTTTCGTGGCATCAGCGCTGACCAACCTAGGCGATTGTCTGCGCCTGCCCAAGCGCGGTGATGCCTTGGCGCTTATGGACCATGGCGCCATTGGAGGCCCAAAGCCCTACTCTGCAGCAGACCTCGATGCCCTTGCAAACGGGTTTGCCAAAGCCCTGATTGAAGCCGGCTACAGTGTTGGTGACCGCATTGGTATCTTGGGGGTCAACAGCGCGCCGTTCATCATTGCCTATCTGGGGACTATGCGCGCCGGGGCCGTGGCTGTCCCCATCAATCACAAGTTGCCCCATGAGACCGTTGCGCACAGCTTTTCAGATTCCGGGATAAAGCTAGCTGTCAGCGACGCAGGGCGCGAGCACTTGGTGCCAGATGGTTTACCCATTTGGCGTCTCGAAGATCATGAAGCCTTTAAACAGCCGTTGGCTGACTTTGACGTTTTCCAACCTGGCCCGGATGACTTAGCGGAGATCCTTTACACGTCTGGCTCTACGGGCCTGCCCAAGGGGGTTCCATTGCCGCACGCTGGGCAATGCTGGGCGACCGCGCAGAATTTTGAGGACGACATTAGCGTTGGCGACCTCCAGAGCACTATCTTGGCCGCGCCGCTGTACCATATGAACGGGCTATTCAACCTCGCCGTTTGTTTGGGCAATCGCACGGCTATTCATTCAGTGCCCAAATTCGATGCCAAGCAATTCCTGGATATCGTGGCTGACCATGGCTGCACCTATTTGAGCGGTGTGCCCACCATGTTTGCTCTTGCGACCCGGGTGGAGAAAAAGCCCGAACTGGAAACACGCGCACAGGTTCAGCTCGTCTATTTGGGGTCCGCGCCCCTGAGTGACGCATTAATTGGCCAGGTTCGCTCGCTCTTTCCCAACGCCGAGGTGCGCAATGGATATGGCACCACCGAAACTGGGCCTTGGATGTTTGGCCCGCATCCACAAGGCCTTGTTAGGCCTACTCGGTCCATTGGCTATCCGGTTCCGGAGATGGACTGGCGCTTTGCCAATGGGTCCGAGCAAGAAGGCCCGTTTGAGTGCCGCACCCCAGCGCTCACCCCGGGCTATTTGAACCGGCCAGAGGCGACGCAAGAGAAGTTTGAAGGCGGCTGGTACAAAACCGGCGATATTTTAAGCCGAGACGAGAATGGCTTTTTTTATTTCGTTGGCCGCGTGGACGACATGTTTGTGTGTGGGGGTGAAAATATCTACCCTGGCGAAGTTGAGGCTATTTTAGAGAAGCACCCCCAAGTGGCTCAGGCTACCGTCGTGCCTGCAACGCATGACACAAAAGGCCTTGCGCCGGTGGCTTTCATAGTGCCTGTGGGTGCCCCAAGCGAAGATGAGATTAAAACCTTCTTCCTAGAAAACGGCCCGGCGTATGCCCACCCGCGCAAGGTGTTTTTCAAAGAGGCGATGCCGCTGGCTGGGACCAACAAAATTGATCGAAAAGCCTTGATGGAGGAAGCAGCGGGCTAAGCTGGTTTTGAAAGTAAAATGATCATTGCCAGAGTGATCAGCGCTCCAGGCACCAGAAAGCCGAGCCCGCCGCCGTCATTGAGATACTGCGTGAGCCCGTATAGCGCAGCGACATTGGCAGCGAAGTTCAAGACAAGCCCCCATACCCGCAGACGAAAGGGGCCGAGCTTGCGTTCTAAGAAAGTGGGTGCGTTGTCTGTCATCGGTTACCCCCACAGGCCAAGGCGGTTGAGTACATAGGTGATCGCGACGCTGTTGAGCAGTGTGATTTGGACCATAATACCGGCATTCCAAAGCCAGCTCTGAGACCGGTCTTCGCCCATCACCTCCCTGTCATTGAGCATCAAATAAAAGGTCCAGCCAATGATGTTGTTGGTAAGGGAAAGCACCGCAGCGATGATGATTATAAGGGCGAGTGGGCTGGGGAAGAAGGCGCCAAAGAGGCCTATTTGCGGGGCGAGCAAACAGGCAATCCAACGCCAGCTGCGCACATCTGGCGTCCAGCCGAATGCTTCATGGGTTCCGATGGCACATACAATGCCCAATACAACGCTCGAGGTGATGGGGACCGCCAAGAAGCCGGCGAGAAAGGCAAGCTCCGCGGCGGTCTCCCCAAGCAGCGGTATCAGGGCTGCTGACAGCTGTTTGGCTGTCTCAGGCATGACGCCTGAGCCATAGAGCGTCGCAGCAAATACGCA
>JBCCDR010000387.1:0-2718 GCA_039030675.1 Pseudomonadota bacterium
CGCCGGCGTGACCTTCGGCGTCATCCTGCCCTATTCACGCAAGCATGAATATGAAGCCGACCGCCTGGGCACGGATTTTATGGCGGACGCCGATTACCGCGCGAATGAGGCGGTGCGCTTTTGGGATAACATGACCCAGCAGTCTGGCCAGAAGCCGGCGGAGTTTATGTCCACTCATCCCTCTGACCAGAACCGGATTACGGCGATGCAGTCTTATGTCTCCTCCATGGGGTATGTTTAGCTACCTTACTGGTTTGACTGCCATCGTTTTACCCAAAGCGCCGGCCGCGCAGGTCTTGCGCAATGTCATGCGCGATACTGCGGGCAAGAGGGTCGCGCAGGGCCGCGAGGGGCTGGCCCGCTGAGCGTGTATCAAAACCCACAAACTGCCGTAGCGCTCGATTGCCAATCCGCTGGGTGCCGCAGCGGGAATTCACCACGCCATTGCGTGCTGAGAGCAGCGGCGTTGAGACCCGGCCGCGGGCGCGCAGTTTTCGCGAGCGAAAGCCCTGGCCAATCACACGGTAGCGGAGGTTATAGCGGGCTTCAATGCGGCCTCTCTGGCGCTCATAAACCAGCGTCTCACGGCCACATCTAAAGCCGGAGCGGCCCAGGTTTTGCCGCACGCGGCGCGAGCGTCCGCTGCGTATGCGTGGGTCAATATCCAAGCGGTCTAGGCGAATGTCTAAGGGACCAAAATCGCGGCCCAGCTGGCGGCTGAGCGCGCGGGCAGTGGCTTGATTGAGCCGCGGGAACGGCCCGCCAGAGACTGTGATAGCGGACCTGCCGCGCCGGCGCCGGCGAAAAAACACATCATTGGCCAGGGCTGCGCTGCTGGTTGAGGCCGCCGCAATGCCGCCGAGCAGCAACGATAAGGCGCCGCGTTTGGTGGTGTTCATTATGATGTCTCCTTCTCATGAAGAACGATGAGAAGGAGTGTGCCAAAGGGGCCCTGAACCGGCTTTGAAGCGCTCGTTCAGCTATGGCTCATGAAGATAAACAGCCTGTGATGAGGGCGTTATAGCGCGCCGTGGCAGTGCTTGAACTTCTTGCCGGAGCCGCAGGGGCAGGGCGCATTGCGGCTGACTTTACCGAAGCCTTGCGCCGCCGGTTGGGCCTGTGGTTCCTGCAGCGGCTCCTCGGCTTCATTTTCCCCAGTCACAGGGTCCATATGCTCAATGGTGATGCCCGTGGGCGCTTCTGGCAGCGGCGGGGCTTCTTCCATTTGCAGGTTGATGCGTGCGAGGGCCTTGGTGACTTGCTGGCGGGTGGTCACCAGCAGCCCTTCAAACATGGAGAAGGCCTCAGACTTATACTCATTGAGCGGATTGCGCTGGGCGTAGGCGCGCAGGCCAATCACGCTGCGCAGGGAATCGAGCGTGGAGAGGTGCTCTTTCCAGTGATGGTCGATGGTGTTGAGCAGCAAGCTCTTTTCCACTTGGCGCCAGATATCCGGTCCTGCTGCTGTGGCGCGTTTGGCCATATGCGTATCGGCCTGGGTGTGCAGCTCCTCAGAGACTTCCTGCGGGTCAATGCCGTCGCGGGCGACCAGGTCGTCCACATTGAAGGTAGTACCGAAGACATCGTCCAAATTCTCTTTCAGGCCATCCACATCCCATTGTTCCACAAAGGCTTTGGGCGGCAAGTGGCTGGCGACGATGTCATCGACGGTCTCTGCGCGCATGTCCGTGACGGTCTCGGCCACGTCTTCCGCGTCCATGATTTCCTTGCGCTGCTCGTAAATCACTTTGCGCTGCTCGTTCATGACGTCGTCATATTGCAGCAGGTTTTTGCGGATGTCGTAGTTGCGCGCTTCCACCTTCTGCTGGGCTTTTTCAATCGCCTTGGTTAGCCAGGGGTGGGTAATGGCCTCGCCCTCTTCCAGGCCCAGTTTGACCAGGATGGAGTCCATGCGCGTTTGCGGGCCGAAGATGCGCAGCAGATCATCTTCCAAGCTCAAATAAAAGCGCGAGCGGCCTGGGTCGCCTTGCCGGCCAGAGCGGCCGCGCAGCTGGTTGTCGATGCGGCGGCTTTCATGGCGCTCGGTGGCGATCACATAAAGCCCGCCGGCTTCTTTCACCTTGGCTTTGTCGGATTCAATTTCGTCTTTGATGCGCGCCTCGACAGCTTCGCGGTCTTTGGCGGGCATGTCATCGCTGGTTTCCTGCGCGACGCGCATTTCCAGGTTGCCGCCCAGCTGAATGTCCGTGCCGCGGCCGGCCATGTTGGTGGCGATGGTCACCGCGCCGGAGTGTCCGGCCTGCGCAATGATATAGGCTTCCTGTTCGTGGTAGCGCGCGTTGAGCACATTGTGCTCGACTTTGGCTTTCTTCAGCAGCTCGGCGATATACTCTGATTTTTCAATCGAGGCCGTGCCGACCAGCACAGGCTGGCCCCGCTCGCGCGCATCTTTGATTTCAGCGATCAGAGCCGTGTATTTCTCTTTCATGGTCCGGTAAAACTGATCATCTTCGTCTTTGCGTTCAACGGACCGGTGCGTGGGGATTTCCACCACGTTCAATTTATAAATATCGTAGAATTCTTGCGCTTCTGTGGCCGCCGTGCCCGTCATGCCGGCAAGCTTGGGATACATGCGGAAATAATTCTGGAAGGTGATGGAGGCCAGCGTTTGGTTTTCTGGCTGGATGTCGACCTTTTCTTTCGCTTCTAGGGCTTGGTGCAGCCCGTCGGAATAGCGCCGCCCTTCCATCATGCGGC
>JBCCDR010000388.1:0-2715 GCA_039030675.1 Pseudomonadota bacterium
AACTAATCATTAATTTGTGATGGTGTGTGGATGTGAAGAGGAAAAAAAATAGTATGCGTTTATATCCGTTTTTACTGACAACTGTAGCAATTACAACTCAGGCTGGGATTACATTAACACCCAACCCCATTAATCTCCAAAAGTTCCTCCTCACTTTGCGGCCGATGGAGAGCGATGGCCTCTAGGGTGGCGTCGGGGAAGATCACGTAAGCGGGCACGCCTTGGGCTTTGGCTTGCTGAGTGCGCCAGGCGCGTAGCTCTTCGAAGAGCGTTTGGGCTTCTGGCGGGAGGTCTATGGAGGCGCGTCTCTTGGAGGCTTTGGCAGCTTTGCGCGCGCGCTCTTTGCGTTGGAAGACTTGTTCCTCGCCTTTGAGTACGGGGCGCGCTGCAGCGGTTAGGTGCTGGGCGCGGTGTTCGCCTTCTTGGAGATAGCCTTTGGTTTGGGCGAGCTTGCCAAGGTCGAGCCAGTCGGACTTGGCCAGCTCTTTGCCGATGCCAAAGACGCTGAGGGCGTCGTGGCCGAATTTGCGGATTTTGTCTTGGTCGCTGCCGCGCAAGACGTCGACGACATAGTGTAGGCCGAAGCTCTGGCCTGTGCGGTAGACGGCTGAGAGGAGCATGCGCATGGCTTCAGTCACGTCTTCTTGCTCGGGTGGGGACAGGCAGGTGCTGCAATTTTTGCAAGGGCCCTCATAAGGATCGCCGAAATAGCGCAGCAGCGGGACACGGCGGCATTCGAGTGTTTCGCAATAATCGATGAGGGTTTGTAGGCGGCTGAGGTCAACGGCTTTTTGGGCATCGGGCGCGTCGGAGTTTTGGATGAACCAGCGCGCTTGGACGATGTCTTGCGCGCCCCAGAGCAGCAGGGCTTGCGCTGGCAAGCCATCGCGCCCTGCCCGGCCGGTTTCTTGGTAATAGGCTTCGATGGATTTGGGCAGGCCCATGTGGACAACGTAGCGTACGTCAGGCTTGTTAATGCCCATCCCGAAAGCGACTGTTGCCACCATGATAAGCCCATCTTCGCGCAGGAAGCGGGCTTGGCGCTGGGTGCGATCGCTGGCTTCCAGCCCGGCGTGATAGGCGATGGCATCATAGCCGTCGCGCGCGAGCGAGGCGGCGACCTCTTCGGTCTTGTTGCGGGTTTGGCAGTAGATAATGCCGGTGCTGCCTTGCTCTTGGCCACGTAGGAAGGTCTTGAGCTGGCTCATGGGGCTGGTCTTAAGCGCCACGTCATAGAAGATGTTCTCGCGGTCAAAGCCGGAGACGAACAGCTGGTCATTTGGGATGGCCAGCTGCTCGAGGATATCTGCGCGCGTGCGCTCATCAGCCGTGGCTGTGAGGGCGATGCGCGGAACGCCGGGGAAAGCATCGCACAGCTGGCCCAGCTGGCGATAGTCGGGCCGGAAATCATGGCCCCATTCACTCACGCAGTGCGCTTCATCGATGGCAAATAAGGCCACATCGCTGGCCATGAGCAGGCGGTGGAAGCCAGGGAGGTTCGCCCGCTCGGGCGCCACAAACAGCAAATCCAGCGCGCCGGACCGCAGCGCTTCTTCTGCCGCGATTTGCGCGTCATAGGGCATGGCGGAGTTCAGCGCGGCTGCTTTAATGCCAACCGCATGCGCCGCAGCGACTTGATCATCCATCAGGGCAATCAGCGGTGAAATGACGATGGCTGTGCCTTGGCGCAAGAGAGCGGGGATTTGATAGCAAAGCGATTTGCCCGCGCCTGTTGGCATGATGACAGCAGCACTTTGACCGCTCACAACAGCGTCAATCACCTCCGCCTGGTGACCGCGAAACTGGTCATAGCCAAAGACTGATTTTAAAATGCTCTGCGGTGTTTGCGCGCTGCCCCACATGGCTTTAAACCATAGGTGATGTTCACCTTTTAGTCCATGGCTATTCAGCAATCTTGACGAGCGTTTTGCCGAATGTTTCGCCTTTCATCAGGCGCACAAAAGCTTTGGGCGCGTTCTCGATGCCTTCAGTGATATCCTCTTTCACTGCGAAATGGCCCGCAGCGATGCGCTGAGCGATATCTGCAGCTGCCTGCTGCGCATGGTCTTGATGATCATAGACCACCAAGCCGCGTACGGTGGCGCGGGCTTTGATGATGAACGCCGGGTTCGGCCCAGGTGGCATGTCGGTTTGATTATACTGGCTTATCAAGCCGCACAGGACGACTTGAGCATTTAGCGCTAAGCGCTCCATGACCGCCTGCAACATGTCTCCGCCCACATTATCGAAATAATAGTCGATGCCGTTGGGACAGGTGCGGTCCAGGCCTTCGCGAATGTCTTCCGTCTTGTAGTTGATGACGTCATCGAGCTGCGCGTCTTCCATCAACCAAGCGCGTTTCTCATCGCTGCCAGCAATGCCAATCACGCGGCAGCCCTTCGCCTTGGCGAGCTGCGCAACGGTTGACCCGACGGGGCCAGCGGCTGAAGAGACGACCGCTGTCATCCCCTCCTTTAAGTCGGCGAGACGGGTCGCTCCGGCATAAGCCGTTAACCCAGGCATGCCCAAGACGCCCAAGGCGAGCGATGGGGAGAGACCATGGGTGTCAATTTTGCGAACGGTGTCAGCAGCGACAACCACCTCTTCCCGCCAGCCGAGCATGCCGGCCACATAATCGCCTGGCTGCAATGCGTCCGTCCGGCTTTCAACAACCTGAGCAACAGCTTCGCCCTCCATCATATCCCCAGGCAAAAT
>JBCCDR010000389.1:0-2711 GCA_039030675.1 Pseudomonadota bacterium
CTGTTCTCGGCCGTTCTGGAACAAGGGGGGCGGACCCGCTTGCTCGAGCGGCTGAGCACGGAGGCGGAGGATGCGATCAACGTCTTTCTGGGCCAATGCCTCCAATATGAGCAAGACCATACGCCATCGCTGGACGGCTTTATGCACTGGCTGGGCCAAAGCGATGTGGATGTGAAGCGGGATCCTGAGGCGGCTGGCGATTATGTGCGCCTCATGACCATCCATGGCGCCAAAGGCTTGCAGGCTCCCGTGGTGTACCTGGCGGACCTGGCCGGGACGCCGCGGCCAAGGGCGCAATTTGTGACGCTCACCTCCGATAAAGGCCCGCGCCTTGACGTACCCATCTTCCGGCGCAATGCGCGCAATGATATCGGGCCCGTTGGCGCTGCAGCCGAGGCAAAGAAGCAGGCTGATTATGAGGAGTATAAACGCCTGCTCTATGTGGCGATGACGCGGGCGGAGGACCACCTGGTGTGTGCTGGCTATGCGGCTCAAACGCCCAGAAGCGGCAGCATGCTCGATGCCTATCAGTTGGTGAGCGCAGCCTTTGACCGGCTAGAAGTCCCAAGCGACCCGCAGAGCGGCGTTCGCCGCTATCAAACTGGTAAGGCGCTGGAGCAAAGGGACGCGCAGACAGAACCAGTGCGCCGTTCAAAAACGCAGCTCCCCGCCTGGGCGCACGCAGCGCCAGCACCAGAACAAACCCCGCCGCGGCCTCTACAGCCGTCCCACATGCCCAGCGACGGGCCAACGCATTTCCCTGCTGCGCAGCTGGGCGGCGCGGATGCAGCGCTATCGCCAGCGCGGCGCGGCACGCTCATCCACGCGTTGCTGGAGCATCTACCAGCCCTGCCTGAAGCTGAGCGTTTTGCGGTGGGCAAAGCCTATCTAGACCGCATGCTCTCGCCAGCTGAAAGTGACGCCGCGAACGCTATGCTCACTGAAGCATTGATGGTTCTCGACATGCCCAGTGCGTCCGCGTTTTTCGCCGCTGAGAGCAAAGCAGAGGTGCCCATCATTGCGCGTTTGGGGGATTTTCTGGTGTCGGGAAAGGTGGACCGCCTTGCCGTGACGCGGGACGCTGTTTTATTCGCTGACTTTAAAACCACTGAGCAAGCACCGCCAAGCGCGGCACAAACCGCACCGGCCACGTTGCGGCAGATGGCGCTCTATCAAGCCAGCTTGCAAAAGGTGTTTGAAGGCAAGCCAGTGAAGGCCGCGCTGATTTGGACGGCAGAGCCGCGCGTGGATTGGCTGGATGCCGTGTGGCTGCTGCCCTATTTGCCGCCAGGCGCGAACACTGCGTTCACCCGCGCAAGCGCTTGACGAAAAGCAGCTGGCATCATAGCTACGACATCAAGACACGGATGCGCGCGTGCCCTTTAGCGCACCCACAAACCATAAGAAAGGCAGCAAAATGACCACAACGACCATTTCAGACGACAGCTTCGAAACCGACGTCCTTAAATCAGACAAGCCTGTGCTTGTGGATTTTTGGGCAGAGTGGTGCGGCCCGTGCCGCCAAATAGCGCCAGCGCTTGAGGAAATCGCCGGCGAGATGGGCGAGCAAGTCACCATTGCCAAAATCAATATCGACCATAATCCAGATGCCCCCACCCGCTACGGCGTGCGCGGCATTCCAACCATGATTTTGTTTAAAGATGGCGAAGTCCAAGCCACCAAAGTGGGCGCGCAGCCCAAAAGCAAAATCGTAGAGTGGATTGAAGACAACATCGCCTAACGCGCGGCGTCTTTAAAGCTAAGGGAAAGCCCGGCCCGTGTGCCGGGCTTTTTTCTATTCTGGCGGCGTTCCGTTGCGCGCGAGAACGTCTCCGGCCAAGTAGAGCGACCCAAGCACGAAAATCTGAGGCGCCGCGCCTGTCTCGGTCTCTTCAGCAATTTGCACAAGAGCACTGCCCACATCTGCAGACATACGCCCTGGGACGCCAAGCTCTTGCCCAAAGGCGGCAATCGCCGCAGGGTCATGATGCTCATGGCCCGGGATAGGCAGCGCCCAGAGGCCATCCAGCAACCCTTTGAAGGGGCGGAGATAGTCTGAAAGCGCTTTGTTGGACAGCATGCCCAGCACCACGTGCACGGGGCCTGTGTGCTCTTCCTTCACGGATTTCAGGAACGTCGCGACCTGCATGCCAGCGGCCTGATTATGCCCTCCATCGAGCCACAAGGCACTGCCGTCTGGCAGCATATCAACCAACGTGCCGCTGCTGAGCTGCTGCAAGCGCGCAGGCCAGGTCGCCCAGCGCAGGCCAGCGCTGAAGGCAGAGTCTGGAACGCTCCAGTGCGTTTGATGCCGCAGCGCTGCCACGGCCAGGGCCGCATTGGCGCTCTGGAAAGCGCCGGGCAAGGCTGGCATGGGCAAGGTGAGCGTGCCTTTCCCGTCCTTATAGAGGATGTCAGTGCCCACCTGCTCGGCAGAGAAATGCGGGCCGGACATGATGGGGTGGGCGCCTACCCTGCGGGCAAAAGCTTCAATGGTTTTGGCGGCCTCTGGGTCAGTTTGGTGGCACACCAGCGGGACGCCGGAACGGGCAATGCCTGCTTTTTCTGCCGCGATTTTTGGGACGCTATCGCCCAGGAACTCCATATGGTCCATGCTCACCGGCGTGATGACACCCACCTGCGATGTCTCAATCACATTGGTTGCATCCAACCGGCCGCCTAGCCCGACTTCTAAAATCAAGGCATCGGCC
>JBCCDR010000390.1:0-2711 GCA_039030675.1 Pseudomonadota bacterium
GGACCATTCCCTCAAATCGCGCCGAATTGCTCGGCTATTTTGGTGATTGGGACCCGGCCGTCACAGCGCTTATCCAAGCGACGCCTGATGAGGAGCTGTTTAAATGGGCTTTGAACGTGCGCGCGCCGCTAGAAAGCTGGGTGAGTGGCCATGTCACCCTTCTGGGCGATGCCGCGCATGCCATGTTGCCATTCATGGGCCAAGGGGCGGCGACGGCCATTGAAGATGCCATGGTTTTAGCCCGCGCTGTGAGTGAATACCCTCTCGAAGACGCCCTTATGCGCTATGATGCGGCCCGGCGGCCACGTACGGATGCCATTCAAGAAAATGCGCGCCTGCTTGGCCTGCAATTTCAAGGGGAAGACCCTGCCGCTGTCACTGGTGGCCGCGTGAAGAACGAAGAAGAGCTCGGTCTCTTTGATTACGACGCCACCGCAATTCCTATTTGACCGCACAGCGATTAGCCCTATATCCGCCTCATAACCACGCAAAGCGGCACAAAGCCGCGCGTAAACGCATTGGTAAGCGGGAGATGAGGTATGGGCTTAGAGCGCGGCGTTCCTATTCGGGCCATTTCACGGGGTCTGGCTGTTTTGCAGGCCGTCAACCGCAATCCACCGCTGTCCATGACGCAGATTTCCAAGACGGCAGAAGTGCCCTATCCCACAGCATGCCGCATTGTGCAAACGCTGCTGAGTGAAGGCCTTATAGAGCGCGAGCCCTCGCGCAAACGCTATCGCCCCACCGCTTTGGTTAAAACCCTGGCTTCTGGTTTTCACGATGAAAATCAACTGGTTACGACGGCGCGGCCGCATCTTATCGAGCTCACAAAAGACGTGGTCTGGCCAGTGAGCATGTCGACCCGGGTGGGTGCGCGGATGATGGTGCGCGACAGCACGTTTGCGCTCACATCGCTGACGCTGAACAATTATTATGCCGGCTATACGTTGCCGCTGGCAGAGTGCTCCAGCGGCAAGGCCTATATGGCGTTTTGCGATGAGGAGGAGCGCCAAGCCATCCTTGAAGGCCTGCGTGCTTTAGACGGTCCGGCTGAAAAAATGGGTGTGCTGATGCTGCAAGATGCGCGCGCTTTAGATGGTGTGCGCCAAGCCGGCTTTGCCTCCCAGCCGCGCAATGTCTACACGGCCAATCCTGGGCGGACATCTTCCATTGCCGTGCCCATTCTCGTGGATGAGAAAATCTATGGTACGGTCGCGCTGGTGTTCTTCGCCTCAGCGCTTAGCGTGGATGAAGCAGCTGCGAAGTTTCTCGCCCGCGTGCAAGACGCAGCAGATGCTATCGCCCAAGACCTGCAGGCGCCTGCAGCGCTTCCAGCGCTAAATTGACCAAAATCGCATCATCCCAGGTGGCGCTCACGTCGCCGGAGCGGGAGATCACCAGCCCAGCGCTGCGCACCACATAGACGCGCTGCCCGCCAAAGCCGTCAAAATAGATCACATCGTCGGCCAAGTGCGGCGCGCTTTGCAGCACCGTGACTGGACTTGGCGGATTATAGCGGCGGTTCTCCACGTAGGGGGAGGACAGCCACACCTGAAGGCCGTAGTTGGGGTTGGTTTTTGAGGGCGATGCGTAGGTGTCAATCCAGCCCTCAGGCAGTACTTGCGCGCCCATGAACTTGCCATCTTCTAAGATGAGCTGTCCAACGCGCGCCCAGTCCCTTGCCGTGGCGTCGAGATAGGCGAAGAAGCGTGGGTCGCCCTTCTTGCTTTCCGGCCACATCAGCGCTTCTCCTGCGCCAATGGGGCACCAGATTTTCTCTTGTAAATAGCTGGTATAATTGCCTTTTCCAGCAGCCTTCAAGGCCCGGTTCAGCGCCGCACCGGCCAATTGAGAATCGGTGTTTTTGTACCA
Organism: Pseudomonadota bacterium; assembly: GCA_039030675.1. Taxonomy (GTDB): domain Bacteria; phylum Pseudomonadota; class Alphaproteobacteria; order Sphingomonadales; family CAKZYD01; genus CAKZYD01. The sequence goes on from JBCCDR010000390.1 coordinate 1,873, forward strand.
GAATTGCTCAAAGGGCTCGAATTCAGGTTCCAGCTCCAGCGCTTCCTGGGTCACCTTGTGGGACAGCAGAAACTGCATGGCTTCCATAAAATCCTCCGTGAAGGAGGGCGGCCGCAGACCGCTGGACATGGTGAGGAAGGCGCGCAGCGTAATCTCGCCGCGCGGATCATCGGCCCATTCGTCAATATAGGTGCCGATAGGGTCGTCTAGGGAGCCGATGACGCCCTCATCTAGCGCAACACCATAGAGCAGGCCGAGGACAGACTTATGCATGGAATAAGACTGCGTGACCGTCGCTTGGCTCATGCCGTCCCGGTAGGCTTCCCCAGCGATTTTGCCGTCCACCATCACCACAAGGCCGACGCCGCCTTCGCTATCGGAATAGGCTTTCATCTTGGCAAACACGTCTGCTGGGATGGGAGAAGCGCCGTCATATTCCGGCAGCGCCTCTGTTTTGCAGCCAGCAACGACACGCTTGGGCGTAAACTTATCCACGTCCAAAACGCCGGCGCCGCGCGTGACCACCATGTTGCGCGCTAGCGTCCAGCTCATGTGACGGAGGGACCAGAAAGGACCGCAGGGCGATTGACCTTTTTATGAAACGACGCAGATAGCCCGTCAACGCCGTATTCAAGCAGTTAACCGACACGCGATTGGAGAGCATTTGTGCGCACTGCGTCAAAGATTTTTGGCTGGCTCGTTCTGGGCCTGGTCGTCGTTTCTGGAACCGTCCTTGCCATGAACTGGACGCTAGCGCGCAACATGGTGGTCACGCGCGGCGCCGGCGTTTTGGACGTGGATAAGTTTACGCCCAAGCGTGTCGTTGCTGGCTGCAAAAC
>JBCCDR010000391.1:0-2710 GCA_039030675.1 Pseudomonadota bacterium
AATGAGCCCCAAAAACCGAACCATGCACGCTATCCTGCTATTATGCTGCCCATGACCTGCTGCATATTCATCTTTGGGCAGCTGCAAATCAAGCGCGGCCTTAAAAAGAAGAGGACGTAATGGCAAGCGTGGATTTTTGGTTCGAACTGGCCAGCACCTATAGCTACCCGGCCGCCATGCGCATCGACGGCGTGGCCGCAGCTTACGGCGTGAGCGTACGCTGGCGCCCGTTTTTGCTTGGCCCCATCTTTAAAAGCCAAGGCTGGGACACCTCTCCCTTCAAAGTCTATCCCGCAAAGGGACGGTACATGTGGCGCGATATGGAGCGCCTTTGCCAGCACTATGACCTGCCTTTCGCCGTGCCGGGTGACATGGCCGGCTTTCCCCGCCATTCCGTCCTCGCCGCGCGCGTCGCCCTGGTGGGTTTAGAGGCAGGCTGGGGACGGGACTTTGTAAAGTCAGCCTGCACGGCGCAGTTCGCGCAGCAGGCCGACATTGCCGACCGCAGCCTCCTTAAAACGCTTGTTGAGCCTTTAGTCGATGACCCGGAGGCCGTGCTGGCGGCAGCAACGTCGCCTGACATCAAAACACAGCTACGCATGAATACTGAGGAGGCTGTCCAGCGCGGTCTGTTTGGCGCGCCGAGTTTTACCGTGGGTGATGAGCTCTTTTGGGGCAATGACCGTCTCGAAACCGCGTTTGACTGGGCAAGCAAGGGTTTTTGACCGCTCACAAAGTGTTGCACAAAGGCCCGGCCCTCTTAAAAATTTTGCCGCAAAAAGGCCCAGCGCGGTTGCTTTGATGCGTCATTCCCTCTATCGCGGCGCAAAATATCGGGAGTTTTCGCCTATGCCTTTGTTTCGCCTCTTCTTGCTTGGCAGCTGCGCCGCAGCAGCGTCCATGCCGACCGCTTATGCGCAAGGCGAAGACACAGGTCTTGAAATCATTACCGTCACCGCGCAGCGCCGCGTGCAAACGCTGCAAGAAGTTCCCATTGCAGTCACCGCGTTTTCTGGCGACGCTTTGACGTCATCCGGTGTTTTCAGTTTCAACGATATTGAAACCCTAGTGCCGTCTTTGGAAATCGAACAAGCCTTTGGCGGCGGTCAGCCGCAAATCCGTTTGCGCGGCTCTGGCTTTGATGACTATGCGGCCAACAACACACCGACAGTCGGCATTTATGTGGATGAGGTGGCGTATCCCTTCCCTGTCATGACGCAGGGTCTGCTGTTTGACCTGGAACGCGCGGAAGTGCTGCGCGGCCCGCAGGGCACGCTCTATGGCCGCAATACCACGGCCGGTGCAGTCAATTTCATCGCGAAAAAACCGACCGATGAGCTCAGCATGGGTCTGCGTACGGAATTTGGTAATTTTGAGCGCTGGCAGGCCGAAGCCTTTGTATCTGGACCCATCACTGAGCGAGTCAAAGCCCGCATCGCCGTCATCACCGAACAAGGCGGCGCTTGGCAGGTCAACCGCGATGACGGCACAGAGCTAGGCGATGCAGACAAAACAGCAGCCCGCGCCATCTTCGAGTTTGACTTTGATGCCCTGCAGGTCCGCCTGACAGGCCATTATTATTATGACCAATCCGACGGGGTTGGCGCTTATCTGCTCTCGCCCTACGCCACCAATGGCTTTGGCGTTGTGCAACCAGACACCGACACCCGCGCAACCGGATGGGGCGTCTCTCAAGCCTTCGCCAATGAAACCGGCCTGTCTGTGGGCGACCGGCCCTTCCGGGACAATGAGGGCTTTGGCGTCAACCTGCGCCTTGACTATGACTTCGGCGGCGCGGTCCTGACCTCGCTGACCAGCTATGAAAGCCTCGACCGGCGCGAGTTTAACGATTGGGACGGCACGGCCGTGCCAGCAGCGGAGACGCTGTTTAACTCCGAGCCGGAAGTTTTCTCCACTGAGCTGCGTTTATCGTCAGATACCGATACGCCGCTGACCTGGATTGTCGGCGCGTACTTCTCTGATGAAAGCCTCGACGAGCTCTACCAATCTGATTTCCAAGACAGCTTTGGACTCACCGCACGCACGCCATATGTACAGGATTCCCGCGTGCTCGCAATTTTTGGTCAGGCAGAATACGCATTGACCGAAAAACTCAGTGTGACTCTGGGCCTGCGCTATGAAGATGAAAACCGTGAGCTGGTCAGCTTGTCCACGACCGGCATTGTGGATGCCGACCCACCCATTGAAATCCCCTTCGTGACCTCGCCGACCCGCCGGGCCGACTTAAGCGAAGTCTCCGGCAAAGCGGGCATTCAGTATCAGGTCAATGCGCAATCCTTGGTCTATGCCAGCGTGAGTCGCGGCGTGAAATCAGGCGGGTTCACCGCCTTTAACACCCTCGCGCCGCCGCAAACCGAGCCGTTTAATTTCGAGCGCCTGTGGGCGTTTGAAGTGGGCGCGAAGAACGATTTGCTGGAGGACACCCTCCGCGTGAATGTCGCGGCCTTCTATTATGATTACCGCGACCAGCAAATTCAGGGCTTTGTGGTGGACCCCACCTTTGCTGCCGTGGGCCGCACCATCAACGTGCCCTCCTCGCGTATTTTCGGCTTTGAACTTGAACTCATCACCGTCAACGGTACGTTGGATATCACCAACCTCACCCTCGACCTCAACGCCGTGGGCCCCACCGCGGCCAGCTACGTGGTCGCCGACTACTCCGGCGGCACGCTCATCGGGTCGGCGTTCG